>NZ_JBFTLU010000543.1:0-2630 GCF_056396605.1 Pseudomonas sp. 05T35 | reverse complement strand
CGGCCCTGGTAAACCACTTCACGCAGCATCGACAACAACGGCGTGATGCCGACCCCGGCCGCCAACAGCACCAGTGGTCGCTGTTCATTGGCGGCTACCGTGAAATGCCCCTGCGGTGCGCGGACTTCAATCAAATCACCGACCTGAATCCCTTCGTGCAGGTGCGAAGACACCAATCCGTCACGCTTCACGCTGATACGGAAGAACTCATCGGAGGGCGCACTCGACAGACTGTAAGTGCGGATATGCACCTGGCCATCAAGCGTGAAGCGCACCGGCAAATGCTGCCCGGCCTGGAACAGCGGTAACCCGGCGCCGTCAGCCGACTCCAGATAGATCGAGCGAATGCTCTGGCTTTCCCGCTCGATCCGGGACACCCGCATTGGCCGCCAGCAATCGCCCAATGCCGCTGCCTGCAACCTGGCGGCAGCCTGTTCCCAGGTGCCGGTCAACAAACTGGTGGGCGAAACCCCATCGAAGCGCCAGCGCAACGCCAACGCTGCGGGTCGCCGAACCACCTGCTGCACATGCAGCTTCCACAGCCGTTCGGCGCCTTGAAAGGCTTCTACTTGTGGGCCATCGAGGATTATTTCGGTACGACCGCTGACCTGCAGCAGATCGCCTGTGGTGAAATCGATAAACAGCAACCCGGCCCGCGGATTGAGCAGCAGGTTGCCCAAGGTATTGAAGTGCAGATTGCCAGCAAAATCAGGGATGGTCAGGCAGTCACCCTCGACCTGAACGAAGCCCGTCTGGCCACCACGGTGGGAAACATCCACAGAACGTGAGTTATCCACATCCACGTAACTGGCGACAAAAAGGGTGTCGGCATCCCGAATCATCGCCTTGGCCGCGTCATCCAGCGAATTCAGGCGTTGTGCGATACGAGTCGACGGATCGGCCAACGGCACCGATTCGAACTGCCGCAATTGAATGTACTGCGGGCAATTACCGAAGGACTGCTCGACCGAGACGCTCAGGCCTTGCGCGCCAATCGCACTGACCCGGCCGTTGATCCGGTTACGCCGCCTTGTGTGCAACTCGATCCCCAGCAAGCCAATCGCCGCCCCGGCGTGTAATTGCGCCGGGTCGTCCAACGTGGGCAGGCTGTCGAGTTGCAACTGCGCAGGTTCGGGGGAATGGGCGAAACCCGGCGGGCCTTCGAGGATGCTCGCCCAGGGGTTACCGTCGGCGTCCACGGCACCGAACACCATGAACGGCAACTGCCGATAGAACTGCCGATGCTGATCCGGCATTTGCTTGCGGATCACCTTGCGCCCGTGCGCTTCCATACGCTCGGCAACCCCTGCATGAGCCTGTAACTGTTTCTCGCCGGCATGCCAAGGTGAAAGCTCCATCACGGTTCTCCCCTGCGCACCCGGCGCAGTGTGAACGGCCCGACATCGCCAGGCCGCAAGCGCTTCAGGCAGTTTGTAAACCGGCCACAGTGCGTGGCATGCCGACAAAACCGGGCAAGGCCTCGATCCGCGCCAGCCAGGCCCGCACGTTGGCATAATCAGCCAGCGACACGTTGCCTTCCGGCGCATGCGCGATGTAGCTGTAGGCAGCAACATCGGCGATGGTCGGCTCATCACCCGCAAGATAGGTCGATTTGCTCAGTTCCTGATCAATCACCTTGAGCAGGTTGTGGGAACGGGTAATCACTTCATCGGCATTGTTAGGTGCACCGAACACCGTGATCAGTCGTGCAATGGCCGGGCCGAAGGCAATCKGTCCGGCCGCTATCGACAACCAGCGCTGAACTCTGGCTGCACCGACCGGGTCGGCGGGCAACCAACGGCCCTTGCCATACTTCTGCGCCAGGTACACCAGAATCGCGTTGGAATCGGCCAGCACCACACCCTGGTCATCGATCACCGGAACCTGACCAAAGGCATTGAGTGCAAGAAAATCCGGCTGTTTGTGTGCGCCTTTCGCCAGATCGACGAAGATCAGTTCGGTTGGCAGCTCAAGCAACGACAGCATCAGCTCCACACGGTGGGCGTGGCCGGAACGTGGGAAGTTGTAGAGTTTGATGGCGTGCATAGTCGACTCCGCGGCTGGATCACGCGGTTCAGGAGGGAACCGCGCTAAGTKGCGTTATCTTCCACCTGCCATCAAATCAACAGAATAACCAGAAAACACAATCGATCATTTCACCCAGCGCAATAACGCTCAGGCGCGCAATGCCGGATGTTCACGTAATGCCTTCACCGCATAGTCCACGAAACTGCGTACCCGCACCGGCGCCTTGCGCCCGCCCTGATACACCACATGGATGGGCAACGGCGGCAGTTCGAAGTCTTGCAGGACGATTTCCAACTCACCGCTGGCCACCTTGCTGGCCACCTGATAGGAAAGAACCCGGGTCAATCCAAGCCCCAGAGCCGCGGCCGTGATTGCCGCCTGATTCGCCGTGACGACCAGACGCGGTTCAGGGCGAATGCTCAACACCTCTCCGGCCTCGCTAAAGGGCCAGTTTCGCTGTTGCCCAATGGACGAGGTGGCAACAATCCGCGCCCGGCCCAGATCATTGGGATGCATTGGCCGGCCATGACGCTTCAGATAATCGGGAGACCCGCAGATAACCCGCCGCACCTCGCCGACCAGAATGGCGTGCTGATTGCTGT
>NZ_JBFTLU010000542.1:0-2640 GCF_056396605.1 Pseudomonas sp. 05T35 | reverse complement strand
GTTGTGCGCCCAAGCACCGCTGCTGAAAGAAGCATTGTTGATTCAGCTCAATAAATGCTCAGCCGCCAGGCGTAAAAACATACCCAGTGATCGGGCATATGCCGTCCGATRCTCGCGCCAAATCGACCACAGAGGACACCGTCATGAACGACTTGAGTCTGCGCCAAACCATTCTGGATGAGCTTGAGTTCCAGCCGGATATCGATGCCGCCAATATCGGCGTCGCTGTGGACAAGGGCGTCGTCACGCTCTCCGGCCATGTCCGGACCTATGCCCAGAAAATCGCTGCTGAACAGGCGGTAAAACGCATCAAGGGGGTACGCGCGCTGGCCGAAGAAATACAGGTCAGGCTGGATCCCGGGGAGGGCACGGCAGATGACACCATCGCGACCCGCGCATTGAAGATCATTGCCTGGAGTTCTGATGTCCCCATAGACACCGTCAAGGTCATCGTACAAAAGGGCTGGGTAACGCTGGAAGGCAAGGTGGACTGGCAGTACCAGAAAGAAACCGTCGAACGTGCGGTGCGCAAGTTGTCCGGGGTGGTGGGCGTGGACAATCGGCTCACCCTTTATCCTCGGGTGGAAGTGGCCGATATCCAGCACCGCATCGAAGAAGCCCTCAAGCGCAATGCCGAAGTGGATGCCAAGGGTATTCACGTCAAGGTAGACGGTGATGTCGTGAAACTTGAAGGCCGGGTCCATCTGTGGCGTGAACGCCAGATCGCTACCCGCGCTGCCTGGTCCGTACCAGGCGTGAGGGCGGTGGAAGATCACCTGCTGATTGCCTGATGTCAAACAGGGAATATCAGCTCGACGTCCGGCGTAAACCCCGGCGTTCGGGCTGATGGCGTCTAGAATCGTATTCAGATGCCCAACGAGCTTGAGCCTCGGCGTTCGGCAATCGAACCGTCACGCATCGGGCCAGCCCGCCTTTTTTCCCTGAGCCAAGGCCATGAAAAAGAATCACCAGTGGAACCTTTCCTACTTCGCGATCACCTTTCTGGTCCTTGCACTCGCCCAGCTGTTTTTTGTTGACCGCCATTCGGTGCAGAGCATCCCTTACAGTCAGTTCCTGCAACTGTTGGGCGAGCACAAGGTCAGCGAGTTGCGGGTCGACAAGGAGCAGATCAGCGGCAAGCTGCAAGAGCCCATCGATGGCCACGATCTGTTCACCACCGTGCGGGTCGACCCTACGCTGGCGACGGAACTGGCCCAGTCAGGCGTCGGCTTTTCCGGCATCAGCGAAAACACCCTGCTTAACGCGCTGCTGGGCTGGTTGCTGCCCTTTGCCATGATCATGGTGCTCTGGCATTTCCTGTTCCGCGGCATGGCCGAAAAACAGGGCCTTGGCGGGCTGATGAACGTCGGCAAATCGCGGGCCAAGGTCTTTGTCGAACGCGATACCGGGGTGACGTTCGCCGATGTCGCGGGCATCGATGAAGCCAAGGCCGAGCTGGTGGAAATCGTCTCGTTCCTGAAGGACAAGGCCAGATACGCACGCCTGGGCGCGCATATTCCCAAGGGCACCCTGCTGGTCGGCCCACCGGGCACCGGCAAGACCCTGGTGGCCAAGGCGATCGCCGGTGAAGCCGGGGTGCCGTTTTTTTCGATTTCCGGGTCCGAATTCGTCGAAATGTTCGTCGGTGTCGGCGCCGCTCGAGTGCGCGACCTGTTCGAGCAGGCACGGCAGGCTGCACCGTGCATCATTTTCATCGACGAACTCGACGCCCTGGGCAAAATGCGCGGTATCGGTGCGTTTGGCGGCAACGACGAAAAAGAACAGACCCTCAACCAACTGCTGGCCGAACTGGACGGTTTCGACCCGCGCGAAGGTGTGGTCCTGCTGGCAGCGACCAATCGACCCGAGGTCCTCGACCCGGCGCTGCTGCGGGCCGGCCGCTTCGACCGTCAACTGGTGATCGACCGCCCCGATCGAAAAGGCCGACAGGCGATCCTCAAGGTCCATCTGAAAAAAATCACCGTAGCGCCCGACATCGACTCCGAACGTATCGCCGAAATCACCACGGGCTTCACCGGTGCAGACTTGGCGAACCTGATCAACGAAGCCGCGATCGTGGCCACCCGCCGGGGAGGCGAAACCGTCACCCTCGACGACTTCACGGTCGCGGTGGAACGCATCGTCGCCGGGGTCGAACGCAAGAGCAGCCTGTTACTGCCTGACGAACGCCTGGTGGTGGCCTATCACGAAATGGGCCATGCCCTGGCCGCTGGCACGTTGCCGGGGATGGACCCGGTTCACAAGGTGTCGATCATCCCCCGCTCCATTGGCTCGCTGGGCTATACCTTGCAGCGCCCGACCGAGGATCACTTCCTGATCAGTTGCCAGATGCTCAAGGATCGCATCGCCGTACTGATGGCCGGTCGGGCCGCCGAGTTCATCGTCTATGGCCAGATTTCCACAGGTGCCGCCGATGACCTGACCCGGGCGACCGACATCGCCCGGCAGTTGATCACCCGCTTCGGCATGAGTGCCGAACTCGGTCAATC
The DNA here is from genome assembly GCF_056396605.1 of Pseudomonas sp. 05T35. Taxonomy (NCBI): domain Bacteria; kingdom Pseudomonadati; phylum Pseudomonadota; class Gammaproteobacteria; order Pseudomonadales; family Pseudomonadaceae; genus Pseudomonas; species Pseudomonas sp. 05T35. The sequence continues at coordinate 130 of NZ_JBFTLU010000542.1, read as the reverse complement.
GGTACTCGAACGGCAAACCCCGACTTATTTGGGCGAACACATGGCCGGACTGGGCCAGAAAGACTATTCGGAGCAAACCGCGCGGGAAATCGACCTGGGCATCCGCGCCCTGCTCGAAGAAGCCTATAAC
>NZ_JBFTLU010000541.1:0-2654 GCF_056396605.1 Pseudomonas sp. 05T35 | reverse complement strand
GGGTTTTCGCTGTGCATCACTTGCGGATAACCGGGAATCAGCACCCGGACATCGTGCAGATGGGCCATGGCTCGGGGCAATGCGGCAGAAACGTCACCCAGGCCACCGGTTTTCACCAGGTCGGCGATTTCCGAGGTGACAAACAACACTTTCTTCTTGTTTGGATTCTGACGTGGAGCGGGCAGTACCGTTTTCGCACCCGGGGCAAGAACCGACATGGAGGTCGGCTCGCCGACTTGCTGGTGAGAACGCTCTCCCTGGATTTCTAAAGCGGCACTGTTCATGTGTTTCTCCCGTTTTATTGATCTGTTTCAGGCATCTCACCCCAATGATGCAGGCGGCCAGTTCCCGTGGCCGGGCGCAAAAGCGCTACGCAAGGAGCAGCAAACGCTGGTCGATGCGCTGAATCTCAGAGGCTGTAGTGGTTGTTGCAAGGATTGCACCAGTCGCTGCGGCCCCACCTTTAACCTGACCTGTTGCTTCGGCAGAAAGTTTCGATTTTTTCCCCACAAAATGACCGGCCGGTTTCCAGTCACGAAATGGAGTCTAGGTCAGAACGTAGAGCGGGGTGTGTGACGATTTGAAATTGTTCGACAATCGGTCTGACGTCACGATTTCCGGGCTCAATAAGCCGCGCCCGCACCGACGAAGTGCAGGTTCTTTCGCAGCCAAGGCACAAAAACAGGGAGAAGGTTGCCAGAGAGTGGGGCGTGGCAATGCGCCGCTCGCACCCTATTGGTGCGAACAACTTGCAGAAGCAGGCACCACCAACCCTGTAGCAGCTGGCGCAGCCTGCGTTCGGCTGCGAAGCAGTCGTGAAACCATTCCCTGCGGTGTGTCAGGCTCACCGAGTCGTCAGTATTTACGACCGCTGCGCGGCCGAACGCAGGCTACGCCAGCTGCTACAAGTTGTGGGTCGGGACGCTGTGGCCTAATTCAACAGCCGGATCGAATGGCCAGTTGTCCAGGCTTGAATATCTTCAATCATCTGTGAAAAGAACAGCCGGTAGTTTTGCTCGCTGACATAGCCGACATGCGGCGTGGCCAGTACGTTGGGCAATGTCCGAAACGGATGGTCGACGGCTAATGGCTCCCGCTCGAAGACATCCAGCGCTGCGCCCTTCAAACGGTTCCGTTCAAGGGCCTGGATCAATGCGGCTTCATCGACGATCGGTCCGCGCGCGGTATTGATCAGCAACGCTGACGGTTTCATCCAGCCGAGTGCCTGTTCATCGACCAGGCCCCGGCTGCGCTCGCTGAGCACCAGATGGATCGATAGCACATCGGCTTGTTCGAACAGTTCGCGCTTGCTGACATAAGTAACCCCGGCTTCGGCTGCGCGCTCGGCGGTGAGGTTTTCGCTCCAGGCGATAACGCGCATCCCGAACACTTGACCGAACTCGGCGATTCGTTTGCCGATGCTGCCCAGGCCCAGAATACCCAGGGTCTTGCCGTACAGGTCGCCACCGAGGCCTTGTTGCCAGTGACCGGCCCGCAGGGCGTTGGCTTCTGCGAGCAGATTGCGAGTCAGGGCCATGATCAGCGTCCAGGTCAATTCGGGCGCCGCCTGTTTGTAGCTGTCGGTCCCGCAGACCTGAATCCCCAACGCGGCGGCGGCCTTGAGGTCGATGGCGGCATTGCGCATGCCTCCGGTGACCAGCAGTTTGAGTCTGGGCAGGCTGCGCAGGAGTGCTTCGTCGAACAGCGTGCGCTCGCGCATCACGCAAATCACCTCGAAGGATCGCAGGCGCTCGCTCAGTGTGGCGTGGTCGGCAGGGTAATCATGCAAAAAGCTGACCTTGCCGATCCCCTCCAGCACTGACCAATCCACCACGTTTCGGGCCACGTCCTGCCAGTCATCGATCACCGCAATCTGTACAGCCATGAGCATTGCCTCTTCAAAGGGTTGGCGTGGTCTTGGCCAGCCAGCCAAGTAACGCCTGATGAAATTGTGCGGGTTGTTCCATTTGTGGTGCGTGACCCAGACCGGGGAATTCGATCAGCGTCGATTGTGGAATCAGTTGTGCGACCTGTTTGCCAAGGACGTCGTAATGGCCAATTTTGGCCTTGACCGCAGGTGACGCAATGTCGCTGCCGATGGCCGTGGTGTCGGCCGTGCCGATCAATAGCAAGGTCGGTATTTTCAGGTTCTTGAACTCGTAGAACACCGGTTGGGTGAAGATCATGTCGTAGATCAGCGCGGAGTTCCAAGCCACCTGAGCATGACCCGGCCCCTTGTTCAGGCCGGCGAGCATGTCCACCCAGCGGTCGAATTCAGGTTTCCAGCGACCAGCGTAATAGGTACTGCGCTCATAGTTGCGAATGCCGTCGGCGGACAGTTTGAGTTCGCGGTCATACCATTGATCGACGGTGCGATAAGGTACGCCGAGGGCTTTCCAGTCTTCCAGGCCAATGGGGTTGACCAGCGCCAGTTGCTCGACTTGCTCGGGATATTGCAGCGCATAACGGGTCGCAAGCATGCCGCCGGTGGAATGGCCCAGCAAGCTGGTCTTTTGAATGCCGAGTTTGGTCAGCAGTGCGTGGGTGTTGCTCGCCAGTTGCTGAAAGCTGTATTGATAGTTTTCCGGTTTGCTGGAGGTGCAGAAGCCGATCTGATCCGGGGCGATTACCCGGTAGCCAGCATCGCTCAGGGC
>NZ_JBFTLU010000540.1:0-3791 GCF_056396605.1 Pseudomonas sp. 05T35 | reverse complement strand
CAGGTAGGCATTGGCCTTGCCTTCGACCGGCGGCGCGGTCAGGCGGATCTTCAGCCGATCGCCATGCAGCCCGCAGAAATCATCGCTGCGGGCCGCCGGTTGCAGGTGACAGTCGAGGATCAGATCATCCCCGTCCCAGCGAAAGTAGCTCATCAGATGAGCCCGAGCAGTCCCTGTGGCATGAGGGCGAAGTATGCAAGGCGTGGGATCAGCCAGCTTTGCAGCAACTGGATCACGATAAACGCAAAGATCGGCGAGATATCGAGGCCACCCAGGTTCGGCACGATACGGCGGAATGGGGCGAGTACCGGTTCAGTAATCTGAGCGACCAGCTCTGCGCCCGGATTGTGGCTCCCCGGGGCGACCCAGGACAGGATCACGCTGATGATCATCGCGTAGAACAGAATATTCAAAAACAGCGAGAAGATCGCGATCAGTGCCCAAGGCACCAAAAGCAGGAAGTCGACCAGGAAGCCTTTGAGGGCCAGGATGACGGCTATCAGCAGCATCTGCACGATCAGCGCCAGTACAAGAGACGACATGTCCAGCCCGAACATGCTTGGGATTACCCGGCGCAGAGGCTTGAGCAGCGGCTGAGTGGCTTTCACGATGAACTGGCAGAGCGGGTTGTAAAAGTTCGCCCGAACCAATTGCAGGATAAAACGCAGCAGCACGATCAGCAGGTACAGGCTGCCCAGGGTTTTAATGATGAAAATGGCAGCGTCATTGAGTCCGAGCATTATTGATTCCTTTGTAAGAGCTGATTAGCGACCCAGTTGCTCGGCCATCTCGGCTGAACGGTGGGCTGCGGCGCCGAGTGCTTTTTCGACCAGGGCTTCAAAGCCACCGGCCTGGAAGGACTTGATCGCGGCTTCGGTGGTGCCTGCTGGCGAGGTCACGCGACGGCGTAGCTCAGCGGCGTCGACGTCACTGGCGACGGCCATGTGCGCAGCGCCCAATGCGGTTTGCAGGGTCAGCTGGGCGGCGATGTCCCGTGGAAGGCCAAGTTTCTCGCCCGCAGCGGTCATGGCTTCGATCAGCAGGAAGAAGTACGCAGGACCCGAGCCGGAAACGGCGGTGACCGCATCCAGTTGCTGCTCTTCGTTCAGCCACAGGGCGATGCCAACGGCAGATTGGCGCGCAGGCCGCCGATCAGGCTGGCGGCCATGTTTCCGGCACCGATAAAGGCAATTCGTGTCTTGCTCATGTCAGGTCCTTATAGAGAGGTAAGTCAGCCACGTTATGGCTGACCATAGTCGCGGGCGCCAAACAGGGCCGTACCGATACGAACCCAGGTGGCGCCCATGGCAATGGCCGACTCCAGGTCGTGGCTCATGCCCATGGAAAGTGTGTCGAGTGGCAGATTCAGGCTGGCTTGCAGGTTCTTGTTCAAGTCACGCACAGCAGCGAAGGCTGCGTCCTGAGCGGCGCGATCTTCAGTCGGCTCGGGAATTGCCATCAAACCGCGCAGTTTCAAGCGCGGCAACGCGTTGATGGCGCTGGCCAGTGCGGGCAGGTCGGCCGGGGTGCAACCGGATTTGCTGGCTTCACCGCTGACATTGACCTGAATGCAGATGTTCAAGGGTGGCAGCTCGGCCGGACGCTGTTCGGACAGGCGTTGTGCGATTTTCAAGCGATCCACGGAATGCACCCAGGCGAAGTTCTCGGCGATAGCACGCGTCTTGTTCGATTGAATGGGGCCGATGAAGTGCCAGATCAAGGGCAGGTCGGCCAACTCAAGCTGTTTGCCCAAGGCCTCCTGCAGATAGTTCTCGCCAAAGTCGTGCACGCCGGCGGCGTAGGCTTCACGCACGGCATCGCTGGGCTTGGTCTTGCTCACGGCCAGCAGGCGGACGCTGTGCTCGGCACGTTGCGCGGCTTGCTCCGCTGCGCGGATGCGTATCTGAACCAAGGCTATGTTGTCTGCTATCGTGGACATTCAAGGGACGCCGGCAGTCTGAGGTTCGCGGCATTCTACTGGAATTGGGGAGTGCTATGGATATCACTGAACTGCTGACGTTCAGCGCCAAACAAGGGGCTTCCGACTTGCACCTGTCGGCGGGGCTGCCGCCGATGATCCGGGTCGATGGCGATGTACGGYGGATCAACCTGCCGGCGCTGGATGACAAGCAGGTGCGCGAGCTGATCTACGCGATCATGAACGACAAGCAGCGGGTGGAGTTCGAGCAGGCGCTGGAGACCGACTTTTCCTTCGAAGCGCCGGGTGTGGCACGTTTTCGGGTCAATGCGTTCAATCAATATCGCGGTCCGGGGGCGGTGTTCCGGACCATCCCCTCGAAAATCCAGAGCATGGAAGATCTGGGCATGGGGAATGTGTTTCGCCGTATTGCCGAGGTCTCGCGCGGGCTGGTGCTGGTCACCGGGCCGACAGGTTCCGGTAAGTCGACCACCCAGGCGGCAATGATCGATTACCTGAATAACCACCGGCATCACCATATCCTCACCATCGAAGACCCTATCGAGTTCCTCCATGAATCACGCAAATGCCTGATCAATCAGCGTGAAGTGCACCGCGATACGCGTAGTTTCGCTACGGCGTTGCGTTCGGCATTGCGCGAGGACCCGGATGTGATTCTGGTAGGGGAAATGCGTGATCTGGAGACTATCCGCCTGGCGCTGACGGCGGCCGAGACCGGGCATCTGGTCTTCGGCACCTTGCACACCAACTCGGCGGCGAAAACCATTGACCGGGTGGTGGACGTGTTTCCAGGCGATGAGAAGTCGATGGTGCGTTCGATGCTCTCGGAGTCGTTGCAGGCGGTGATTTCCCAAGCGCTGATCAAGAAAATCGGTGGTGGCCGGGTGGCGGCCCACGAAATCATGCTGGGCACCTCGGCGATCCGTAACCTGATCCGCGAAGACAAGATTGCGCAGATGTACTCGTCGATTCAGACCGGGGGTTCGTTGGGGATGCAGACGCTGGATATGAGCTTGAAGGAACTGGTGAGCAAAGGCCTGATCACTCGCGAGCATGCGCGGGAGAGGGCGCGGTCACCGGATAATTTCTGAGGGGGGGCTGGAATGCGGGCCTGTGGCGAGGGAGCTTGCTCCCGTTCGAGTGGGCAGCGCTCGCAGGTTTTTGGGGCCGCTTCGCGACCCAGCGGGAGCAAGCTCCCTCGCCACAATGAGCTTGCTTCGGATCAGCGCTGAGCGAGGCGCAGGGTTTTCGATTCTTTCGTTTCAACCCGCTTGGCAACCACGTAATGGCTTTCCCAGTACGGTTTCTTCAGGGTGTCGATGGTCACCGACTTGCCACGACGCGGTGCGTGGATGAAGCGGTCGTTGCCCAGGTAAATGGCGACGTGGTTGACCTTGCGGCTCTTGATATTGAAGAAAATCAGGTCGCCCGGCTTCAAGTCCTTGCGATCGACTTTCTGTCCGTGACCGGCAGCCATGGCGTTGGAGGTGCGTGGCAGATCAGCAGCACCCACGCCATTGAAGGCGTATTTCACCAGCCCGCTGCAATCGAAGCCTTTACTTGGGCTACTGCCGCCCCAACGATAAGGAGTGCCGAGCACGTTTACTGCACGGCTCAGTACATTGCTGCTTTGTTTGGCTCCCATTGGCGGGACCGGTTTGCTGTCGGCCTTGCTCAGGTGAGTCAGACCTTTTACAGCGTGTTTGTTTTTGCTGGTGACGGCAGAAACATGAGATTTTGGGGTGTAACCAYTAACGTTCGGAAGACGTTGCTCACGATTGGTGGCGTGGGCGGCCAGTGGCATTAATAGGCAAATGGTTAGCCATGTCTTGAAAAATGGACGCATTAGGCA
>NZ_JBFTLU010000539.1:0-3074 GCF_056396605.1 Pseudomonas sp. 05T35 | reverse complement strand
CCCAGGTGGTGACCTCGGTGCAGAGCGTCAGCGATTCGTCCGAACATACCGCCGACATCGCCATTCGCACCAACCTCGGCGTACACAAGCAAATGGCCGAGATCGATCAGGTGGCCACCGCGGTGCAGGAAATGACCGCCACCGCCCAGGACGTGGCGCGCAATGCGACCCAGGCTGCCCAAGCTGCCAGCCACGCGGATCAGGCCGCCGCCCAAGGCATGCAGATCGTGCGCGACACCTCGACCTCGATTGGCGTGCTCGCGGTGGAAATCGGTAAAGCGGTCGGCGTGGTGCAAACCCTGGCCAAGGACAGCGAGAACATCAATGCGATCCTGATCGCCATTCGCGGGATTGCCGAACAGACCAACTTGCTGGCGTTGAACGCAGCCATCGAGGCCGCACGGGCGGGTGGCCCCATCGCGAGCAGGCTCGCTCTCACATTTGATCTCCAGTGGATACAAAATCCGCGAACAATGGAGATCCAGTGTGGGAGCGAGCCTGCTCGCGATGGCGTCCGAACAGACACCCCATCAACCCGGCGTCAGGCATTCCGGCGCATTGAGTTTCGGATCATTCACCAGGTTCGCCAGCACCCGCTCGCGCAAGGCCGCAGGTTCGCTGGCGAGCAGCGCCTGCAAGGTGTGCAACGGGGTTTCGGGGTTGAGCCAGGCCTCTTGACCAGCGGCATCGAGAATCAACGGACGACGCTGATTCGAGGCGGCCTGAGTCACCACTGCCGTGCTCAGCCACACCTGTTCCTGCACCGGATACGCTTCCCAGATCGCCGCAAAAAACAGCGCCGAACCTTCGCCCGGCGTCAGCCAGTACGGGCGCTTGCGGGTAGTACCGCGCCATTCGTAAAAGCCGTTGGCCGGCAACAGGCAGCGGCGCAGACGGAAAGCCTCACGAAACATCGGTTGCTCGGCGACGGTCTCTGCCCGGGCATGGGCCGGGGTCTTCGACAGGTCGGTCAGCCACGGTGGCGTCAGCCCCCAACGCGCGCGGGCCAGCGTGCGCTGCCCCGCCTCGGCGCGCAGGATCAGCACCGAATCATTGGGCGAAATATTCCACTGCGCCTGCTGATCGGCCGGGAAACCGGGCAAGGCCGCGAACGCGGGGTTCCAACGAAACAGGGCAAAACGTCCACACATGGGGCAACACGACTCTGAACGAAAACGGAGGCCAGCCTAACAGACCAGGACGTCGGGAAAGCTATCCGGTTCGTCGCCGGGCATCGGCAGCGCGGCATTGTACGCAGCGATCAACTCGCGCGCGTATTGCGCCTGATCGTTATCCACCGCCAGGCCCAGCAGCCCGAACACCGGCAACTCGCCCGCGCCGCCCAGCAGATCACGCCCCACCAGATGCGCCTCGACCCCTTCGCTGGCCAGCATGCCTTGCAGCAACTCACCTTCCATCAGGTTTTCCGGTTCGTAGATACGCTGCATAGAAGCCACCCTTCACTCGTTTTCGCTGTGAACTTCGAGCATCCATTCATGACCATCGGTCTGCAGAGTAAATGTGATCGGCCGACAACACACGGGGCAATCCTCGATATACGTCTGATCCCCTCCCGACAAATCCAGAACCGCCTCTGACTCTTCACCACAATAAGGACATTCGTAGCGCTCGGTTTCCAGCATCGCGGTCTCCCAAGTGACTTGTGCGTATAATCGCCGGTCTATTTGCAGGGCCATTTTTGTTTGGGCGTATTTTTCAGACTGTACACCTGCCGTAATCGATCCAATCCATTACTTACCCTAGCCGTTTCTAACAAGAGAGCATGATGGGCGAATTCGATGCCATCCGACCTTATGACGACAGCGAAGTCCCAGCGGTGCTGGCACGTTTGCTGGGCGACAAGGCGTTTCTAGATATCCTCACCCACTTCCGCTTCCCGCGTTTTGCCGGTGCTTTCGGCTGGATGCTCAAACCACTTATAGCTTATCGGCTGCGCCGTGAGTTTGCCGGCGTCCGTTCGGTTGCAACCTTGCAGGACAAGGTCGAGTTTTATGTCGACCACACCATCGAGCGGGCCACCGACGGCGTGACCTACACCGGGGTCGAACAATTCAAGTCCGGCCGCGCTTATCTGTTTCTGGCCAACCACCGTGACATCGTCATGGACCCGGCCTTCGTCAACTACGCGATCTACCACGCCGGCCTGCCGACGCCGCGCATCGCGATTGGCGACAACCTGCTGCAAAAGCCCTTCGTCAGCGATCTGATGCGCCTGAACAAGAGCTTTATCGTGCACCGCTCCATCAGCGGTCGGCGCGAGAAGATGGCGGCGTATCAGTTGCTCTCGGCCTATATCAATCACTCGATCCTCAACGACTGCCAGTCGATCTGGATCGCCCAGGCCGAAGGCCGCGCCAAGGACGGTGACGACCGTACCGAGTCGGCGATCCTCAAGATGTTCCATATGAGCCGCAAGGACGAGCCGTTTGGCGAGGTCATCAAGTCGCTGAACCTGACGCCAGTGTCGATCAGCTACGAGTACGACCCGTGCGATCAGGCCAAGGCCCGCGAGCTGTACATCCGCGCCACCACCGGTAGCTACACCAAGGCGCCCGGCGAGGACGATGTGAGCATCGCCAAAGGCATCACCGGCTACAAAGGCCGGGTCCACGTGAACTTCGCGGCACCGATCAGCGAACTGTTCGAAGACACCAAGCAACTGGCAATCGAGATGGACCGGCAGATCCTCGGCGGTTACCGGTTGTTCCCGGTGCACTACCTGGCGTACGCCCAATGGAGCAACGCCGACCCGCAACTGCAGGTGCCGAGCGCAGCCACGCTGTTCCCGGCCGAGGAATTGGCCAAGGCCCAGCAAGAATGGCAAAGCCGCCTCGACGCCTGCCCCGAGGAACATCGGCCGTTCCTGGTGCTGCAATACGCAACACCGGTGCGCAATCAGTACCGGGTCAAAGCGGGATTGCCGCTGTAAAGTTTTGGCTGARTACAAAAACGGCGCCTCGGGGCGCCGTTTTCATGTGCGATGCGAATCTCAAAAATGCCGGCTGATCCACGACAGCAATAGCGCCAAGGCCAGGCAGGCAAAGCCGAAACGG
>NZ_JBFTLU010000538.1:0-2667 GCF_056396605.1 Pseudomonas sp. 05T35 | reverse complement strand
GGTTATTCGGCTTTTGCCTCGGGCTCTTCCAGCGACTCGCGGTAGGTGTCCAGCGCATTGCCGAAATCGGTGATGAACTGCGGGTCTGTCAGCCAGGCCTGGGCGGCCTCGCGGTCCATACCGTCGGTCCACATGCGGTAGTCGATCAGCATGTCGGCGGCCAGGTGAGTGGCGGCCATCGCTTCGTTCTCGGCGTTTTCCATGTCCAGCAACTCTGGATGGTCGTTGATGATTTCGCTGAGGTTCGACAGCAGGGTCAGCAGCATGTCGTTGCGGCTGATGGCCTCGGCCTCACGCATTTTGCTGAACATCGCCAGGGTGTACTCAGGCATCTGCTCGGCTGGCGCATTCGGGTCGTCATGCATGGCGATGGGTTTTCTACCGCTGATGCGAATCTGCTTGGCTTTGATCTTGGCGCGTTTGGCGCGTTTCTGTTGCTTGTTCGTGGCGGCCATCTACTTCGTTCCGTATTCGTGTGGGAGAGCGCAATCAGGTGGGTACGCTGCGCGGTACCAACCGTCCTGGCGTGTCGGGATGCAATTCGCCGTTCTGTAGCCAGGACAACGCAATGGGCCATAGTGTGGCTTGGTACGGGCTGCGAAAAAAGGCGAAATGTCCGACCTCCACTTCGCCGATGTCTTCTGGGGCGATTCGCAGGTGCGTGTTGCAACTGGCCTTGAAGTAGCCGAGCAAGCGCTCGATGGCAGAAATCGTCCCGTACGGATCGTCGCTAAGGCTGATAGCCAGGGTTTGTGCGGTGACGGCGGCGAAGGGCAGGCCTTGGGCTTTTGCGGCGATTACACGGCCACTGGGCCGCTGTTCGTAGCGGGCGGTCGGGGCGCTCCAGTCGTGGACGACGCCAGCGGGCGTATCTTCGAGCCAGCCGAGACGTTTGCCGGGAAAGTAACCGTAGAATTTCGTCATCAGCGGCATGAACAGATGCCACTTGATGAACATCCGCCAGCGGCTGGCCGAGGCATAGTCGCGCCAATAAGCGAACTGTGCGCCCACAGTGACCAGGCGCCGGATCACCTCTGCGGAAGCAGCCAATCCTGCCGCGCAGCCACCGAAGCTATGAGCGACTACATCGATCGGTTGACCTGGAAATTCCCGCGTCGCCCGTTGCAGCATGGCTTCGAAATCCAGCGCGCCCCAGTCCGACCAGGACGCCTCGAATCCGCGCAGCGAGTCAGGCCGGGATTCACCGATGCCGCGGTAATCGTAAACCATGACATCGAAACCGTTGGCAAACAGGTAATCGGCGAATCGAAAGTAATGCCGGCAGCGCACCGAAGTTGCCGCGTTGATGATCACCACCGGGCGATTGGGATTTTGAAGGGAATGGCGCCAGGCAAAACCGCCGAGGACAAAGCCATCGGCGGCTGGCTCTTTGAATGATTCACTGGGGCCGGAGGTTGGCAGCGGCCATTCAATCCGGGCTGGCGATGACGGTGCCAGTGAGGGCGTGTTTGACAGAGTCATTGGATGCAGACCTGAGCGCAGTTTGCTGCCAACGATAGACGTCATATTGCGGGGGAACAATCTGTTGGTATTTTTTGGTGATGGGGCGCCATAACAAAAAAACGGCCGCTGTCATCGCCGACAGCAGCCGTTCTTTCGGTTCGCAGAAATTACCGTGGCGACTTCACCAGCGCCTCGGAGGCGGCCACGTAGTCCGCCTGGAACTGCGGGCTTTCGATCCAGGCCAGGGCCTTGGCTTCGTCCGCTTCGGTCGACCACTGGCGATACTCGATCAGTGCCGCGAGGATGAAGTCGGTGGCACCTTCTTCGCCTTCCTGTTCAAACACGATCTCGAGCAGCGGGTCTTCCAGGAAAGCCGTGCACAGCGCTTGTTGGCTGGTCTTTTCGGCATCGCGCATTTTTATGAACAGCTCGGTCAGGTCCACCGACTCAAAGTCGATGCGCTCATCGTTCGGGTCCAGCTCGACCGGAGCACTGGCGCGCTGCACGCGATTTTGTTTGGCCTTGGCTTTCGCGCGTTGGGTTCTTTTGTGCTGCTTGTTCGCCGATGCCATGGGCTTCGATCCTTAGTTCAGGCGCAAGGGGAGGGTGCTATTGAAGCGCAGGTCGGCGAATTTCYCAAGGAGCGATTGCTCGTTGGTTCGCGATAGTGGCTTGGTGGGTGAATTGGCTGACAACCGGTAGTCGTATCGGTGGTGGCTTTCACAACCAATTGATCTAAACGAAGGATCCGAGCGGGAAGTCATAAAAGTGTAAGCAGTATTCTTACCGGTTTTCGGTTTGAGCTGTGATGTTGGGGATAGCACTGGGTGTCACCGTTTTATGGCATCGGCTTCATGGGTGGCATCGCATTCGTTGGGCCCGTAACGGGTCCGGGAGTCGTCATCATGAGATCCTTGCGTTTACTCGCGCTATCAGGCGTTGCCCTGCTCGGGCTCGCTGGCTTGCCTATTTCCAGTGTTCAGGCGGAGGTCTGTCGTGACCCGATTGACCCGCAGGGTGTGCAGCTGGAACAGCAACAACAGAACGGCGTTAACTTCATGTCCGGTGGTATCGGTCAGGATGAGTCGTGCGCAATCCAGCKGATGGGTGGCTATAACTTGCACATGACTTTTTCCACTGGACCGTCCAATGAGTACGTGCCTGACGTCAGGGTGGCCATTCAGGGTCCAAAAGGTCATGAAG
>NZ_JBFTLU010000537.1:0-2676 GCF_056396605.1 Pseudomonas sp. 05T35 | reverse complement strand
GCCAACGCCTGGGGCCGGCGCATCAGCGGACACACCGAATAGAACGCCCCCCTTGAGCCGAACCTCAAGGTTGACAGCAGAATTTTTTAGATTTAGAGGATTACCCATGAGCAACGTCGATCACGCTGAAATCGCCAAATTCGAAGCCCTGGCTCATCGCTGGTGGGACCGCGAAAGCGAGTTCAAACCGCTGCACGACATCAACCCGCTACGGGTCAACTGGATTGACGAGCGCGTCAAACTGGCCGGCAAGAAGGTCCTGGACGTCGGTTGCGGCGGCGGCATCCTCAGCGAATCCATGGCACAACGCGGCGCCACCGTGATGGGCATCGACATGGGTGAAGCGCCGCTGGCGGTCGCGCAACTGCATCAACTGGAATCCGGCGTCAGCGTCGAGTACCGGCAGATCACCGCCGAAGCCCTGGCAGAAGAAATGCCCGAGCAATTCGACGTGGTCACCTGCCTGGAAATGCTCGAGCACGTGCCCGATCCATCGTCGGTCATTCGTGCCTGTTTCCGTATGGTAAAACCGGGTGGCCAGGTGTTCTTCTCGACCATCAACCGCAATCCGAAGGCTTACCTGTTCGCTATCGTCGGCGCCGAATACATCATGAAGCTGCTGCCGCGCGGCACGCATGATTTCAAGAAATTCATCCGCCCTTCCGAACTCGGTGCCTGGAGTCGCCAGGCCGGCCTGAGCGTCAAGGACATCATCGGTCTGACGTACAACCCGCTGACCAAGCACTACAAGCTGGCCGCCGACGTTGACGTCAACTACATGATCCAGACGCTGCGCGAGGAATAAGCCGATGGCAATCAGAGCAGTTCTTTTTGACATGGACGGCACTCTGCTCGACACCGCGCCGGACTTCATTGCCATCTGCCAAAGCATGCTGGCAGACCGCGGGCTGGCGCCGATCCCGGACAAACACATCCGCGACGAGATCTCCGGCGGGGCGAAAGCCATGGTGGCGGTAACTTTCTCGATGGACCCGGAATCACCGGGTTTCGAGGCATTGCGACTGGAGTTCCTGGAGCGTTATCTCAAGGGGTGCGCGGTTCACAGCAAACTCTTCGATGGCATGGCAGAACTGCTGGCCGACATCGAAAGATCCAATCTGATCTGGGGTGTGGTGACCAACAAACCGCTGCGCTTCGCTGAGCCGATCATGCAACAACTGGGACTGGCCGAACGCTCGGCGCTGCTGATTTGTCCAGACCATGTGACCAACAGCAAGCCTGACCCGGAGCCATTGATCCTCGCCTGCAAAATGCTCGACCTGGACCCGGCCAGCGTGCTGTTTGTGGGCGATGACCTGCGCGATATCGAGTCGGGCCGCGATGCCGGCACCCGGACCGCCGCGGTGACCTTTGGCTACATTCACCCCGATGACAACCCACGAAACTGGGGCGCAGATGTGGTGGTGGACCACCCTTCGGAGTTGCGCAAGGTGCTCGATAACGCGCTGTGCAGTTGCTGAGCAGTGACGCGGAGCGTCACGGGCTGCATTCCCACGCGGACGGTTCGACGTGGGAACGATCTAACTCTTGTAGAGGTTTTCTATGTTTGATTATTCCGCCCGCCCTGAACTGCTCAAGGATCGGGTCATCCTGGTCACTGGCGCTGGTCGTGGCATCGGCGCTGCGGCGGCAAAAACCTATGCCGCTCACGGCGCTACCGTACTGCTGCTGGGCAAGACCGAGGCCAATCTGACTCAGGTGTACGACGAGATCGAAGCGGCCGGTTATCCACAGCCTGCAGTGATTCCGTTCAACCTGGAAACCGCCCTGCCGCACCAGTACGACGAACTGGCGGCCATGATCGAAACCGAATTCGGTCACCTTGATGGCTTGCTGCACAACGCCTCGATCATTGGCCCGCGCACGCCACTGGAGCAACTCTCCGGCGAAAACTTCATGCGCGTGATGCACGTCAACGTCAACGCCATGTTCATGCTGACCAGCACTCTGCTGCCACTGCTCAAGCTGTCTCAGGACGCCTCGGTGATCTTCACCTCCAGCAGCGTCGGCCGCAAAGGTCGTGCGTACTGGGGCGCTTATGGCGTGTCGAAGTTCGCCACCGAAGGCCTGATGCAAACCCTGGCCGATGAAGTCGACAGCGTCGCGCCGGTTCGCTCCAACAGCATCAACCCAGGCGCCACCCGCACCAGCATGCGCGCTCAAGCGTACCCGGGCGAAAACCCCGCCAACAACCCGACGCCCGAAGAGATCATGCCGGTTTACCTGTACCTGATGGGGCCGGACAGCACCGGCATCAACGGTCAGGCGTTCAACGCTCAGTAAGCCCTCGCTGCACCCCGCTGCCGCGACGGCATACTGTCGCGGCACGCGCCTCCCCCCCTTCAAGCGCCTGCTTGAAGTCAATCAAATGCCGTCAAATCCGCTACCAGAAACCGGTACGCAAGCCAACAAACTGATTTAAAACGAGTTTTTTTCATCTGAACCGAATGGCATGACTTTCGCTCTAACCCTGTTGAAACACGCAGCGTGTTAGCGATCGGGCAGCGCCATGTCGATTTCCCGTTGCAGGGTCTGATCCATGGCAATGCGATTGCCGGTGCCGGTCAGTGGGTCGCGCATTGCACTTTGAGTGGCCGCTCGATACAGCAGGGCGTTGCGCATCGGGAAGAGCAAGGTGGATAGCAGGGATTCGAG
>NZ_JBFTLU010000536.1:0-3254 GCF_056396605.1 Pseudomonas sp. 05T35 | reverse complement strand
TCTCGAGTCTGTGCCGAAAGACTGGTGAGACATGCGTGCACCAAAGTAGAGCCGCCTTAGAACGGTCTACGGCGTCACATGGAATGTTGCACCCGGAACGCATCCCCACTCCTTGCATAAGAAGTCCCATGAAATGAATCTCAAGTTCAGCCATAAAATCCTTTTGGCCGCTTCAGGCGTAGTGGTTCTGGCTTTTGCGTTGTTCACTTTGTACAACGACTACCTGCAGCGCAATACCATCCAGCAAAACCTCGACTCCTCCGTCCAGCAAGCCGGCGATCTGACGGCCAGCAGCGTCCAGAACTGGCTGAGTGGGCGAATCCTGGTACTGGAAAACCTCGCCCAGAACGTCGCGCACCAAGGTGCCAACGCGGACTTTGCCGGGTTGGTCGACCAGCCGGCTTTCACCTCGAATTTCCAGTTCACCTACGTCGGTCAGTCCAATGGCGTGTTTACCCAACGTCCTGACGCCAAAATGCCCGATGGTTACGATCCACGTCAGCGCCCTTGGTACAAGCAGGCCGTAGCTGCCGACAAAACCATGCTCACGCCGCCCTACATGGCCGCTGTTGGCGGGCTGGTGGTAACGATTGCCATGCCGGTGAAGAAGAACGGTGAACTGCTCGGCGTCGTCGGTGGTGACCTGAGTCTGGAAACCCTGGTGAAGATCATCAACTCGGTGGACTTCGGCGGTATCGGTCATGCGTTCCTGGTCAGTGCTGACGGCCAGGTGATCGTCAGCCCGGACAAAGACCAGGTGATGAAGAACCTCAAGGACATTTACCCAGGCTCGAACGTACGCATCGAGCGGGGGAATCAGGAAGTGCTCCTGAACAAGCAGGCGCGCATCCTGTCCTTTACCCCGGTTACCGGCTTACCGAATGCTGAGTGGTTCATCGGCCTGACGATCGACAGGGATAAGGCTTATGCGCCACTGAGCAAATTCCGCACGTCGGCACTGATTGCGATGTTTATCGCGGTGACCGCAATTGCCGTGCTGCTGAGTCTGTTGATTCAAGTGCTGATGCGTCCACTGACCACCATGGGCCGTGCGATGCAGGACATCGCTCAAGGCGAAGGCGATTTGACTCGCCGTCTGGTGGTGGAAAGCAAAGACGAGTTCGGTGAGCTTGGCGGTGCCTTCAACCAGTTCGTGGAGCGGATTCACGCGTCGATTTCCGAAGTGTCGTCGGCCACACGCCAGGTACATGACCTGTCGCAACGGGTCATGGCATCATCGAATGCTTCGATCATCGGCTCCGATGAGCAAAGCGCACGGACCAATAGCGTGGCAGCAGCGATCAATCAGCTGGGTGCAGCCACTCAGGAGATCGCCCGTAACGCAGCGGACGCTTCGCAACACGCCAGCGGTGCCAGTGAGCAGGCTGACGACGGTCGTCAGGTGGTGGAACAAACGATTTTGGCGATGACCGAGTTGTCGCAAAAAATCAGCCTGTCGTGCACCCAGATTGAAACCCTGAACGCCAGCACCGACAACATCGGGCACATCCTCGATGTGATTAAAGGCATCTCGCAACAGACCAACTTGCTGGCTCTCAACGCGGCCATCGAAGCGGCGCGGGCGGGTGAAGCCGGACGTGGTTTCGCGGTGGTGGCGGACGAAGTGCGCAACCTGGCCCATCGCACTCAGGAGTCGGCAGAGGAGATTCACAAGATGATCACCTCATTGCAGGTCGGCTCGCGTGAAGCGGTATCGACCATGAATGCCAGCCAGGTATCCAGTGAGGAAAGCGTCGAAGTGGCGAATCAGGCCGGTGCGCGGTTGATCAGCGTGACCCAGCGGATCACCGAAATCGATGGCATGAACCAGTCGGTTGCGGCCGCAACGGAAGAGCAGACGGCAGTGGTGGAAACCCTGAACGGTGACATCAATCAGATCAACCTGCTGAACCAGCAGGGCGTGGCCAACCTCAACGAAACATTGAAGGATTGCGATGCCTTGTCGCTGCAGGCCAACCGCCTGAAGCAACTGGTGGATAGCTTCAAGATTTAAACCGTTGCATGGATGCAAAAAAACGCGATGAAGTCGGTCTGACTCATCGCGTTTTTTTATGACGAAAATTCCCTACGCAAACAAATTGCGCGCGTTGCTCATCGAGTCATCGGCAAACCCCTGCACGAAGTCCTTGAACCCCGGCATTGCTTCTGCGCCGCCCTGGGCGGGTTCTGCGATGATGGTCCAGGTTGCGCGCGACTTGCCGGCGCTCAGGGGCTCGACACTCATGGCAGCCCACAACTGACCAACGCCCAAGGTGTTGTAGACGGTAGTCCAGGTCATGCTCAGCGCCTGGTCGTCGCGGGAGTTGAGTTGTTCGACGACCAGGTTGCCGTCCTTGAAGAACTTCTTGCGCAGCGACGACACACCTTCGCCGGTCATCTCGATGTGCGACAGCGCCGGGATGAACTTGTCGAAGCCGGCGAAGTTGCCGACCACTTCCCAAACCCGCGACGCCTCGGCGGGTATTTCCACCGACGACACAACATGTTTGCTGCACACCGGCCTGGGCATTGGCGTGGCCGATCATCGAGATGTCGCCGATGTCCTCCTCGAAGCCGTTGAGGTAGAAACCCAGCACGCCAAACAACGCGTTATCGCTGTCGACCCGACCCAGTTGCTGTTGCCAGTCGGCGACGCTGACCATTTGAAACTCGCGGCCGGCCTCGCGGAACGAAGCGACGTAGGCGTCCCAGCTCAGCGGTTCAGGGTTGTGCAGGTTGAACACCGCCTGTTTGGGCTGATAACGGCTGGCGTGAAAGGCGATGAAGCGCGCGAGGAAGTCCACAGGCATCAAGTCGAAGTTCAGTGCGAACTCCGGCACCTGGCCGAGCTGGATCGAGCCTTTGAGCATCAGCATCAGACGGTTCTTGTGCGGCTGGCAGACGCCGGTGAGGCTGTTGAAACTGATGTTGCCTGGTCGGTAGAGGTTGACCCGCACCCCGCGCTCGCGAGCACGCTCGAGGATCCGTTCGCCGACCCATTTGGACAGGTTGTAGCCGTTCTTGATGTAGATCGGCGGAGTCTGCGCGGCGGGTTGTTCGAGCACTCGCCCCTCGGCGTCGATGGTGCTGGAGGCCGACAGTGTGGAGACGAAATTGAAGATCTTCTTGCTGCGCCCTTCGCAGAGCCGCAAGCACTCGAAAATCGGCTCGACGTTATCCCGTGCCAACGACTCGTAATCGAGTACGTGGTTGACGTTGGCGGCGTTGTGCACCAACGCGCCGAACTCCCGATT
>NZ_JBFTLU010000535.1:0-2692 GCF_056396605.1 Pseudomonas sp. 05T35 | reverse complement strand
CCTTCACGATCACGGATATCGAGGAAGATCACCCCGCCGTGGTCACGACGACGGTGGACCCATCCGCAAAGGGTAACTTCCTGACCTTCCAGGCTTTCGTTCAGTTGGCCGCAATAATGGCTGCGCATCATGGTAGTGGTTTCACTTCTCGTAATTCGAAATTCGTTTGGAGGCCTTGCCGCACCACCGCACTTCAATAAGGTGCCTGATGATGCAAGAGCTCACGCGTGTCGTTCAACTTAGTCAGCTTTGTCGCCGCCGGCCAGATTCTTCTTCGAACCGGTTTTGAAATCGGTCTCGTACCAGCCGGTGCCGCTGAGGCGGAAACCTGGCATGGACAGCATTTTTTTCAATTCGGGTGCCTGGCAGGCAGGGCAGTCGACCAACGGTGCTGCGCTGATCTTCTGAATGGCTTCCAACTGATGACCACAGGAAGCACATTGATAGTCGTACATCGGCATGGGGTTGTCTCGGCAATCAGATTATCACCGCGCAAACGTCGGGTTTCGCGGCAAAGGGCGGGATTATATCCATTAAATCGAGCCTGTGCAGCCGTAACGCTGCACAGGCACATGCTCATTCGGGTGACGCCTGACCACACGAGCCGTCCCCATCACCGAGCGGCACGTCATTCAACGCTACAGGCGTCCTCATTCAAACTGTGTACAACGCACACCACCCGCACCAGCCCGCTGAAATTTTTCACCCCGCCATGACGCAGGTGCACCTCTCTATCAACGTAGGAAAGCAAAGCGCTCACCGAGCAACAGTTGATTTTCGCCATCCTGGCCAAAATATCCCAATAGACCTGCTCAAGGCGCAAACAGGTGGCAAATCCATTCAAACGCACTGATCGGGACAATGGACGCGCCAACCCCATATCAAACTCCCGAACAAAAGGATCTCTCTTCCCCACTTGTCTTACATCTTGAAAACGAGTGACTTCAATTGTCCCTTGCCCTATTCCTCGACTCATACTGCTGACACTCCTTTGTCATACTTGCTTTCAACAAGAGCAACCCTCTGTTCCCTCATAGAAACGCAAGCGGATAGTTATATCCAGATGACTTTATGACCATCAACGTAGGACAAGCCAACAACGTTAGGGAGACCGTTAACACGGTCCTACATCTGCCTATAAAGCAGAATTTCAGCGCAGGAAAAGTCAAAACCACAGTGCGAAAGAGGCCGCAGAACACTCGGACATCGCCCACCCAGGAATGCCTGCAAGCCCAAGGATGGGCTGCTTGTCGCCCTGACCTGCGCAGCGGCTGCCGAACCTGCAAGCGCCAGAACAGACAGATGCATGGAACAATACCCACACACATAAACCAAGTACGCTCCGGAGGCTGGATAACCGAGGCACGACTGTGCCCGACAACTAAGTCCACAACCAGGACCCTCTCGCTACCGTGCTCCTCCCCCATAAAATGAAGAGTACGAAACATAGTCACCATCACGCCCCAGCGGAAGTTATGGGTCTTCAGATAATGCACCTATGTGTCGATCAGCAGACGCGACAGCCCGGCGACTTAGTATTTGCGGACTATTTCGTTGATGCCGATATCGAGCGATATTCAAGGTGCCTTGCTTGCCCACATCTGGCCAAAAAATCGATCGACCTCTCTAGAACAGGCCTTCAGGCAACACCTTCGGTCAGAACCGCACRAACCGCTTCCTACCCCGCCGTCGTGCCCTCTGCACTTGATTTGAGAAGGCCTGGGCTTTGCTGTTAAATAGAGGCGTGTCGCTGCCTCTATTTTCCTGGGTGCAGCGCATAGGCTGATACCGGGTACGTGTCCAGCGCCTCCCATTGTTCAGAAGCGAACCGTGCTCAATCAGCTCTTCCTTGTGATCCGTCTTAACGTGAGTTAATCAAAATGTTGAAAATCGTCCACCTGCTAACGGGCGCAGCGGCTCTGCTGCTGTCCTTCATCCCTAGCTTGCGAACCGAAGCCGTACCTTACCTGCAACAACCTGACGCGCTGTACCTGGCGTTCTTCGGCTTGCTCAACCTGACCCTCGCGCCGGTTATTCCTTACTGGAACAAAGGTCCACGTCACCAACTGCAAAATCTGGTCAGCGCCTTGCTGGTGCTTGCCGTTGTCGTGCAAACCCTGACCCTCCTCGCACCGATGCCGGTCATTGGTGGTCAGCCCGCAGTCCTGCTTAGCCTCATCGTCGCCCTGATCGCCGTACTTCTGCACCTGGCCATCAGCTTTTATAAATCCTCTCCTGCTGCCGCTACACAAAATTACGACATGACCAATCGTGATACCGGCACCGTCAAATGGTTCAACACCTCCAAAGGCTTCGGTTTCATTTCTCGCGATTCCGGAGACGATATTTTTGTGCACTTCCGTGCAATCCRTGGTGAAGGTCACCGCGTCCTGGTCGAAGGCCAGCGTGTGGAGTTTTCTGTCATGAACCGTGATAAGGGCCTGCAAGCTGAAGACGTGATCGCGGCGTTGCCGCGTCGCTGATTCAAGTACCGCTTCGCCCACACAAAAAAACCGCGATGCAGCCAAGCTGCATCGCGGTTTTTTTTATCGCCTGGCGATGTGTCGCCCCGGCTGTCACTCAGTAATGCGGTGGCGGAGCCTCTTCTTCGAAAGACTCGAACTGCCCGGCCGCTTCTTCCTGGCGCTTGAACAACGCTTCCACTTGCAACTGCAAGCGCTCGACCACTCGC
>NZ_JBFTLU010000534.1:0-2693 GCF_056396605.1 Pseudomonas sp. 05T35 | reverse complement strand
TCACAGAGTAGCGGATGCTGGCTTTCCCTGGCGTACTGGTTGACCTGCATGGCCTTGGTCTCGGCGATGTCGCGGGTAAACACTCCACATACTGCCCGTCCTTCTGTGTGAACGGCCAGCATGACCTTGGTCGCCAGCTCGCGATTCAGGTTAAAAAACACCTCGAGCACTTCGACGACGAAATCCATCGGTGTGTAGTCATCATTGAACAAAACCACCTTGTACATCGGCGGCGCCTGTAACGCAGGCTTAGCCTCCTGTACAGCAATGCCTGCTGAATCGTCGTCGTGTAAATCAGGGCGATCCTGATTGAATGTTAGTCGAATCTGGCTGATAGCATGCATGGAAAGAAAGGTTCGTTAGTTGAGCTGAATACAGTGGTGGGGGCGGCCCCAGAGCTTTTCAACCCCGACTGCTTGGTCACCTTGACTATCGGCAAATCAGTGTTACAACCAATAGAGCCCACGGTGGGTAAAAAAGGTCCGCACGGCCAACCCCATTTCAGGGTTGATGCGGATTAACTGGATGATACTCCAGTGATGGAGTCTGTTGCAGAGGGATATGAGCATGGCTAGCGGTAAGGTCAAGTGGTTCAACAATGCCAAGGGATATGGCTTCATCAACGAGGACGGCAAGGACGAAGATCTCTTTGCCCACTACTCGGCCATTAAAATGGACGGCTACAAGACCTTGAAAGCAGGCCAACCCGTGAATTTCGAGATCATCCAGGGCCCCAAAGGCCTGCATGCGATCAACATCGACTCAGCTACAGTAAAGGCCAATGCGCCCGCGCCTGCGACGACCGTCCAGCACGAGCGCGTGTTGAGCTGATACCACCAAACTCAGAGACATAAAAAAACCGGCCGACTCATCATTTGAGTCGGCCGGTTTTTTTATTTAATGCAAATCAGCTTACATGTGCGAGATCAGCGCATCGCCGAACGCGGAAGAAGACAGCAGTTTGGCGCCCTCCATCAGACGTTCGAAGTCATAGGTCACGGTCTTGGCCGAGATTGCGCCGTTGGTGCCCTTGATGATCAGGTCGGCCGCTTCGGTCCAGCCCATGTGACGCAGCATCATTTCAGCAGACAGAATCAGCGAACCCGGGTTTACCTGATCCTTGCCGGCGTACTTCGGTGCAGTGCCGTGGGTGGCTTCGAACATCGCCACGGTGTCGGACAGGTTGGCACCTGGCGCAATACCGATACCACCCACCTCAGCCGCCAGGGCGTCGGACAGGTAGTCGCCGTTCAGGTTCAGGGTCGCGATAACATCGTATTCAGCCGGGCGCAGCAGGATCTGCTGGAGCATGGCGTCGGCGATGGCATCCTTGACGATGACGTTCTTGCCGGTTTTCGGGTTCTTGAACTGCATCCACGGGCCGCCGTCGAGCAGGGTTGCGCCAAATTCTTCAGCGGCCACTTCGTAGGCCCATTCCTTGAAGGCACCTTCGGTGAACTTCATGATGTTGCCTTTGTGGACGATGGTCAGCGAATCGCGATCATTGTCGACAACGTATTGCAGGGCCTTGCGTGCCAGACGCTTGGTGCCTTCCAGGGAAACCGGTTTGATGCCGATACCGCAGTTCTGGTCGAAACGGATCTTGGTAACGCCCATTTCTTCTTTAAGGAACTTGATGACCTTGGTCGCCTCCGGCGAACCGGCCTTCCATTCGATACCGGCGTAGATGTCTTCCGAGTTCTCGCGGAAGATCGTCATGTCGACGTCGCCAGGCTTCTTGACCGGGCTCGGCACGCCTTCRAACCAGCGCACCGGGCGCAGGCACACATAAAGGTCGAGTTGCTGRCGCAGAGCAACGTTGAGGGAACGGATRCCGCCACCGACCGGCGTGGTCAGMGGGCCCTTGATGGAAACCACGTAATCTTTGACTGCGTCCAGAGTTTCCTGAGGCAGCCAGGTGTCCTGATCGTAAACCTGAGTCGCTTTTTCCCCGGCGTAGACTTCCATCCAGGAAATTTTGCGCTCGCCGCCGTAAGCCTTCTTAACAGCAGCATCGACAACCTTGATCATGACCGGGCTGATATCAACGCCGATACCATCACCTTCAATGAAAGGGATGATCGGGTTGTTAGGAACATTGAGAGAATGGTCTGCATTGACGGTGATTTTGTCGCCGACTGCTGGAACCTGAATCTTCTTGTATCCCATGCTGAACTCCATTGTTTGGATTGAACATCTGGCTTCGTCCGAGCGTACCCCAGTTAAATCGGCACGCAAACCCTATGTTCCATCCATCTGCCGCAAAGCTGCACAGTTCGCGACGTACAAGTCTGAAAGCAAAGGGAAAAGCGCCAAACTCAAGCACGGTGGACGACTCTACGCCGCACGCACGCCTGCGACCTTTAGACCAATGGACGATATTCGTTGCATATGAACCATCGGCAGATTGCCAGCTACCTATGTATAATGCCGCCGCTGACCGCAGGGTCACGCAGGCGAAGCTCCTGCTTCTGGATAAAAAGCTACGAGACTTTACGCCCGATAAGCTGGACTGTTACCGCAGTCCACCCGCTTGACGCTCGACTGATGCACCCAACATCACCGCGAAGAAACCTCGACATTCGGCTCATGGATGACTTTGAACGAACGCGCTTACCCGGCGCCCCTCGAGTTTCTGCGCACGCTTTAGCAAAGAAGAGAGTTAATCCGAATATGCCCAACCGCTCGAAGAT
>NZ_JBFTLU010000533.1:0-2696 GCF_056396605.1 Pseudomonas sp. 05T35 | reverse complement strand
TTCCAGCATCGAAAATGACCTGTCTGCTTTTTTCGATTGGATCAGGTCTCATACCGAAATTGCAATTGATGATGAGGATGGAGCGCCCTCAAACTGGTAGTAGATCTGGAGGAATAACAGGCAAAAACCAACATGAATATATTCGAACTCCTTTCATACAAGCTTGAGAATTTCCTGAACATCCGTCCATATCCGAAAGAACTGGGCGCTGTTTTTTACCAAGAAGACGAGCCTTCACTGCTGTCTGTCGCCGCTAGAAAACACAACGGTTCGACCTTCTACATCAGCCGCTGGCACGATTTGTTTTCCATAAGCGCCTTCGAAAAATCCATGTCAAAAAACGGTTTCACGGAGCCGGACTGCTATGCCCTTCTCTTGGTCCTGTCCCGCTTTGGCTATCTGCTTGAAATCGACAACCGTCAACGAACCAATAAAGACTATTTTATTTTCTTTTTTCTGACTCAGTTAATCAGTTTGAAGAACAGTTCTCTCGACGCGGATGCCCAACTCAGGAACTATATGCTCAGGTTCCTGCTTTTCGAATTGAGTATTGACGACGAAGCGTATCGTCGGTTCAGCATCAAGGATAATCATCTGGTAATGGCTACCGACACCCGGGGGCCCGTAGCTTTTTTGGATGTCATCGACCTGGTTTACAAAGCGATCAAATTTGATAGCAGAAAAGAACATGTACTGCTGAGCACGTTAAAAAATTATCAAACAAGCCTCGCCACATTACTGACCGAACCCGACGACACAAATTACCGTTTCAGGCTAAATGATCGTCATAGCGAATTCATGTATCCCGATGTATTTTTGCAGGCATACGCTAAAAACAAGAGACAGATATTTCATATTTTGATCGATACGATCAACCCCCTTCAATCAACGGAAAACCTGTTTGTCTCCAATATTATTTTAATGAACTATTCCTTTTATATTCTGAAAAACAGACCTCACGAAATTCTAAAGCTGAAAAAATACATCAATGATGAGGTGCTGTTCAGAAAACTTCTGGAAGCAATAATTACTCGTCGAATGGCAATAAATAAATCGTCATTCGAAAAAACATCCATAGCCCAGGACCTTTCTTTGATAAAAGACAATTCGACCTCGTTCTACAATATTTTGTACAGCCTATAGATGCTCTCACAAACGAGAGAACCGCGCTGATGCGCATGCCGTAACCGACAAAGAGCAAGGTGCAATGGAAGGCATACAATTGCGCAACAAGCGCAACGATTGCGCGGCGGCCAGACGCTTGCGTCGGATAAATAACCCGCATGTCTGACGCGCTTTGGGCCGCCCGGCTGGGCGCTGGCTCAATCGCCTGTACTACGGCAGCGGCCACCTGCACCAGATCAACCTCGACGGCCAGGTCATCAGCGACTTCGAACGCGACCGCCTGCACCGCGAAGTGCTGCACTACGACGCCACCGGCCGCATCATCGCCAGCCAGGACAGCCCGCACGGCCAGCGCGAAACCTTCGCCTACGACGCCGCCGCCAACCTGCTGGACGCCCCGCAACCCGGTGCCGGGCTGGTGGTGCACAACAAACTGCTGACCTATCAGGACAAGCGTTACCGCTACGACGCCTTTGGCCGGCTGATCGAAAAGCGCAGCGCTAAACGGGGCCTGCAACGCTTCGCCTACGACGCCGAAAGCCGGTTGATTGAAGTGCGCAACGAAAACGGCAGCGTGGTCAGGATGACCTACGACCCGCTGGGCCGACGCATCGAAAAAACCGAGCACGACACCCACGGCTACCCACTCGGCGAAACCCGCTTCACCTGGGAYGGCCTGCGCCTGTTGCAGGAACATCGCCATCAGCAGACCAGCCTYTACCTCTACGAAGACGAAGGYTACSAMCCCCTGGCCCGCGTCGACGGCACCGGCCCGCTGCAAAAAATCCGYTACTACCACAACGACCTCAACGGCCTGCCGGAACAGCTCACCGAAGCRGACGGCCACAACGTCTGGCAGGCGACTTATCGGGTGTGGGGCAACACGYTAGAAGAGGTGCGCGAGCCGTACTACATYGAAGAGCAGAACCTGAGGTTTCAGGGGCAGTACCTGGACCGGGAGACGGGGCTGCATTTCAATACGTTCCGGTTCTATGATCCGGATGTGGGGAGGTTTACGACGCCGGATCCGATTGGGTTGGCGGGGGGATTTAATCTCTATGTTTACGCACCTAACCCCTTTACTTGGATAGACCCGTTGGGGCTAGCCTGTGGTCCAGCCACCAGGCAGAACTCAAAAGGGAGATGGATCGATGCCAAGGGCAAATTTGCGAATAAACCTAATGTCTCCAAACTTCCGTCGCTGAAAGGGAAATCCGTGCAACAGGTGGAGAAAATCCTCCGGCAAAACGGCTATACCAGAACGAATCCAGCAAATACCAGGAACCAGCGTTGGGTACACTCTGATGGTTCAGAAGTCCAGATTCATGCTTATGGGAATACGAACCCCACACCGTTCAAAGGATCGAACAATGCTCACAGTCACAAATCATTAGGTAGACATGGAAACCCAGGCACCACTGAATTAGCTAATGACGGAAAAACAGCCGTCAGCACTCATTCCTCGGAAGCGCACATCGGAATGAAAAACCCGCCAGATTACCCAACGGTTTCGGGCAGACCTCACGGAAGTTAGAAGGTAACCATAATGTCGGCAGAGTTTATATTGTCTT
>NZ_JBFTLU010000532.1:0-3218 GCF_056396605.1 Pseudomonas sp. 05T35 | reverse complement strand
GCCATATGCTCATCTTGCTTATTGCCAAATGCGCAGGCGGTCAAATAACGACAGCGTGATTGCCCCGGAATCACTCCCCCCAGGAGCGTCAGAGAGAGGTGAAGGCTTTCGGTATGGAATCTTGGAGATGACAGGAGTAAAAAAGACCTTACCTGCCTCATCCAGAGGATGTGCAAATGGTCATTACCGTCAAAGAGCGCGATGAGCATCACATGTCTCATGAATCAAGTAGCGCGGGAATCAGGATGTGGGATGTCTTTCAGGGAGATGTTCTGGTCGGCGTCTATCACAGTGAAGCAGAGGCGTTGAAGTACAAGGATTTGCTGGAGAGCGGTCGATTGGACAGCCACAAAAAACCTCCGAAAAGATAAGCTCAATGGAATGACAAAGCCCAGCCCCGCGCTGGGCTTTGTCGGTTAAGGGGCGGATGGATGCTGGCAGACAGCAGAGCCTGGCTGTTCAGTTGTGAATTGTTCAGAATTGGGTGGCGGACGCGACGTTGCGAAGGGTGGCCAGTAAGCAGCGGCCATCCTTGAATTTTGCGTAGAACGTTATTTCCCTTTCTGTATCACATAGTAACCAGCCTGCCACTAGCCCAATCGGCCCCAGAAGCAATGCTCCCGCCAGACTCCATCGAATAACGCTGCCTTTCTTGTTGACGACTTCTTCGGTTGCTGTTTCCAGAGTTTCCAGATTTGACAGGGGAATCTTTAGTTCGAGAGAAGGTTTCAGTGCGGATTTCAGAGTGAAAAAACCAGATTGAAATTCAGCATCGCCTGCCAGAAAGTCACCGGATATCACCGTTATTTTCGACATGATTTTTCTTCTTGTGATCTGGTCTGGCCCGTTGAGTACTGGGCTCCCAAGGCCCCCTTCAGTCAATCGACTTGCGACAAAAGGCGAGGCCGATGGTCACTTGATCGACACTCACCGAGGGTATTCACAACCGTCTGATCGAGATCAGGGCTGCCGCACTTTCTATGGGGAAAAGGAAATTTTTGTCGAGGTAGCGTGACGGTTGGAAATGGTCTATTAATTGACAACCTGCACTGCGAGGGTAGGCGAGAAGTCAGCGCCTGGAAGACGTTCGGCGATGCCCGGCGGTGGGGCATGAGTTGGTGGTTAGATTGCTTGGTCGTGGAAACTGACAGGTGCTTGGGAGTGGCTCATGTGGTGTTTGATCTGCTCGGAAGACGCGCGACGTATTGAATCCGCAATGGATGGCATTGAACTGATTTGTCCTGAGTGCGGGCATTTCGGCGTATCCGGCATCGTTATGAGGGAAAGGAACGAGCGACAATTCGATGTCGAGCGAACCAGGGTCTGGCTTCATCGCGAGCGCGAGATCAACCCTGACCGGTGTCCGGTTATCAACAGCTCGAACGTTATCTGGGCGTCAGAGCCCTGATGGTTGAGATTCCATAGGTTATTCAGGTGAATCCGGCGGGTTGGGTGCAACCATTCGCAACAGAAAGCCGACCTGTTTTCCTACCAACACAACGTGAAGGCATTCTTCGCGCCCGACCGGATGCCGCTACCCAAGCGTGCGCACTCGCGGGAAAGGGTGTCGTGCAGCCATTGGCGGTCATCCCCTTCGGCGCGACAGATGCGAAAGCGACGGAGTCGGGTGGGTATCAGGTCCAGCGATTGCAGGCACCCGCTCGGATCCAGCGAGGCAAAGTACAGAAGCCCCAGGTCGCCGCGAAAGGCTGCGTGGTTCTCGATGCCTTCGTAATCGTTCAAGAGATCACCGCAGCCATAGAGAATCAGGCGTTCGCGGTACACCTCGATGCCCTTGATGTGGTGCGAGGAATGCCCGTGTACCACGTCGACTCCGGCCTCGTCGATCAAGGCATGGGCGAACCGGATCTGCTCCTTCGGGATATCGAACCCCCAGTTGCCGCCCCAGTGGATGGACGCGACCACCCGGTCTCCCGGTTTTTTGCCCGCAAGCATCCGTTTGGCCACAAGGTGCAGGGTTTGCATCGACAGGTCCTCCAGCCGCGCAACGCCCGCGCGCTTGTCCGTGGCGGTCCAGTCCGGTGGGATGCCGCTGTCGGGTGCGCCGAGGCCAAACACCAGCAAGCGCCACCCGCCAGGCTGCGGCAGCACGGCAGGTGCTTCGGCAGTTTGCCGGTTATGCCCGGCGCCAGCGCTGCACATACTGTTGCTCGACAGGGTGTCCAGCGTATCGGTCAGACCGGCTTCTCCCCAGTCCAGCACATGGTTGTTGGCCAGCATGCAGCAGTCGATGCCGGCCACGCTGATGACCGGGAAGTTATCCGGACTCATGCGGTAATTGATGCCTTTTGGTTCCGGTCGTCCGCGGCGGGACACCGCAGTTTCCAGATTGATGATGCGTGCMTGCGGCTGGCGAAGTTCGAATTCATCCAGCGCGGCACCCCAGATATAGGTGAAGTCGACTGGGCGGGGAATCGGGCCATTGAGTTTTTCTGCCAGCCGGACGTAGTCGCCGGCATGCTTGACGTAAGCTTCGTAAAGCCGCGGATCGCCAGGATGCGGCAGTACCGAGTCGATGCCGCGGGCGGTCATGACGTCGCCCGCGAGAAACAGCTTCAGCGTATCGCTAACAGCGGCCATGACACCCTCCCGGATCTCCCGATCAGCTCACCGCACGTTTTGCTCGCACACTGTTCAAAATATCAATTTTTCTGCGTGGCCTGCGACAAGCCGATGACGTACCAACCCGGTATTGAGATCAAACGCAGTCAGAGCAAGTAGCCAGTTGTTTGTTCGAAATGGTTGTCTTGCACTCCGGCGATCAGGTGCAGTGGAATGTGCTGTTGCGCATCGATGGCGGAAATTTCGAAGCTACCCACTATTTGAAGGTGTCGCTCATTCAGCCCGGTCGACTCTTCTTCGTTTGCCTTAGCCATTCTCGCGTGGTTCGCTGCGATTTCATTGAGAGTTGACACGTTGCATCTCCGGTGACTGACCAGGCGTATCGCTGGAGTCCTTAAGCGTTAATGTTGATTGCCGCCGCGTCAGAATTACGTCGTTCCGGGGCTGCTACGGGCGTAGTTAGCAATCCTTGAGCCGTATCCTGCACCACGTTTTAATAGGCGACGAATGGTGTCGTAGAGTTCTCTCTAAAGGACTTTTTCCGCGACCGAATCCTTTGGTCAGGAAATGCGAACATCTCTTTGCAGACAGCGTTCTAAATAGATATGGGAGCTCAACAGGAGAAACATCATGGT
>NZ_JBFTLU010000531.1:0-5061 GCF_056396605.1 Pseudomonas sp. 05T35 | reverse complement strand
GTACGAGTACCACTCGACGCTGTCGGAAAACAACCGCGTCCACGTTCAGCCGATTCCGCCGACTCGCGGGTTGATCTATGACCGTAATGGCGTGGTGGTGGCCGATAACCGGCCCAGCTTCAGCCTGAGCATGACCCGCGAACGTTCGGGTGACTGGAAGCAAGTGCTCGATGTCATCGTTGAGGTGCTGCAACTGACGCCTGAAGATCGGGCGGTCTTCGAAAAGCGCATGAAGCAGGGGCGCCGACCGTTCGAGCCGGTGCCGATCCTGTTCGAGCTGACAGAAGAGCAGATCGCCCGGATCGCGGTGAATCAGTTCCGCCTGCCGGGCGTCGAAGTGGTTGCGCAGTTGGTACGTCACTATCCGCAGGGTCCGCATTTTGCGCACTCGGTCGGGTATATGGGGCGGATCAACGAGAAAGAACTCAAGTCTCTGGATCCGGTGGCTTACAGCGGCACCCATCAAATTGGCAAAACCGGCATCGAGCGCTTCTACGAGCCGGAATTGCACGGTCAGGTCGGTTACGAAGAGGTCGAGACCAACGCCCGTGGCCGCGTACTGCGGGTGCTCAAGCGTACCGATCCGATCCCCGGCAAGGACATCGTCCTGAGCCTGGACATCAAGTTGCAGGAAGCCGCGGAAGCCGCATTGGGTGGGCGCCGTGGTGCCGTGGTGGCGCTGGACCCGAACACCGGCGAAGTGCTGGCAATGGTCAGCCAGCCGAGTTTTGACCCGAACCTGTTCGTGACCGGCATCAGCTTCAAGGCCTACGCCGAGTTGCGTGACTCGGTCGACCGGCCACTGTTCAACCGCGTGCTGCGCGGCCTGTACCCGCCGGGTTCGACCATCAAGCCGGCCGTGGCGATTGCCGGGCTGGACTCTGGCGTCGTGACGGCCTCGACCCGGGTATTCGACCCGGGTTACTACATGCTGCCCAATTACGATCACAAATACCGTAACTGGAACCGCACCGGCGACGGCTATGTGGATCTGGACACGGCGATCATGCGCTCCAACGACACCTACTTCTACGACCTGGCGCACAAGCTGGGGATCGATCGGTTGGCGGCCTATCTGGGCAAGTTCGGTATCGGCCAGAAGGTCTCGCTGGACATGTTCGAAGAGTCGCCGGGGCTGATGCCGTCCCGCGAATGGAAGCGCGCGACCCGACGCCAGGCGTGGTTCCCGGGTGAAACGCTGATTCTGGGGATCGGCCAGGGCTACATGCAGTCCACCCCGTTGCAGTTGGCCCAGGCCACGGCGCTGGTCGCCAACAAGGGCAAGTGGAACCGTCCGCACCTGGCGAAAACCATCGAAGGCCAGAAGCCGCAGGACCCGAACCCGATGCCGGACATCGTTCTGCGTGACTCGTCGGACTGGACCAAGGTCAACCATGGCATGCAGCAAGTGATGCACGGTGCCCGCGGCACCGCGCGTAAAGCGGCGATCGGCTCGCAATACCGGATTGCCGGCAAGTCGGGTACCGCCCAGGTGGTCGCGATCAAGCAGGGCGAGAAGTACGACCGCTCCAAGGTTCAGGAACGCCACCGCGACCACGCCCTGTTCGTCGGCTTTGCGCCGGCCGACAACCCGAAAATCACCGTGGCGGTGATGGTCGAGAACGGTGAGTCCGGTTCCGGTGTCGCGGCGCCAGTGGTGCGGCAAGTCATGGACGCCTGGCTCCTGGGCCCGGATGGCCGACTCAAACCCGAGTACGACAGCCCTATCAGCGCGGAGGCTACGGCCCGTGAAGAGTAATTTTGATCGCATCCTCTCCAGTGAGGATGTGATGCGTCGCCGCGCGACGCTGTTGCAACGCCTGCACATCGATGGCCCCTTGCTGATCCTGCTGCTGATCCTCGCGGCCGGCAGCCTGTTCGTGCTGTATTCGGCGAGTGGCAAGAGCTGGGACTTGCTGGCCAAACAAGCGACATCGTTCGGGATCGGCCTGGTGTCGATGATCGTCATCGCCCAGTTCGAACCGCGTTTCATGGCGCRTTGGGTGCCGCTGGGCTATGTGCTCGGGGTGATCTTGCTGGTGGTGGTGGACGTGATGGGCCACAACGCCATGGGCGCGACGCGCTGGATCAACATTCCCGGGGTGATCCGCTTCCAGCCCTCGGAATTCATGAAGATCCTGATGCCGGCAACCATTGCCTGGTACCTGTCCAAGCGCACGTTGCCACCGCAGCTCAAGCATGTCGGGGTCAGCCTGTTCCTGATCGGCTTGCCATTCATACTGATCGTGCGTCAGCCGGACCTTGGCACGTCGCTGCTGATCCTCGCGGGCGGGGCTTTCGTGCTGTTTATGGGTGGAGCGATCCGCTCGGCACTGGCTGGAACATCATTCAGTCCAAGGCCGCCATCGGCTCCGGCGGCGTGTTTGGCAAAGGCTGGCTGCTGGGCACCCAGTCGCACCTGGACTTTCTGCCAGAAAGCCACACCGACTTCATCATCGCAGTGATGGGCGAAGAGTTCGGTCTGGTGGGCATTTGCGCCTTGCTGCTGATTTACCTGCTGTTGATTGGCCGTGGGCTGGTGATTACCGCCCAGGCGCAGACATTGTTCGGCAAATTGCTGGCCGGCAGCCTGACCATGACGTTTTTTGTTTACGTTTTCGTCAACATCGGTATGGTCAGTGGCCTGTTGCCGGTGGTGGGGGTGCCTTTGCCGTTCATTAGCTACGGCGGAACTTCGCTGGTGACGCTGCTGTCAGCGTTTGGGGTTTTGATGTCGGTCCATACCCATCGTAAGTGGATCGCACAGGTTTGAATAAGGTGAAGATTTCAATGCAAGTAATGCGTGGCTGGGCGACTCGATACGCTCCGTGGGTCGGCCTGGTAAGCATCCTTGGTGCAGCGCAGGAAGCGCTGGCCGGCGATTATGAAGGCTCGCCCCAAGTGGCCGAATTCGTCGGTGAAATGACCCGCGACTATGGTTTTGCCGGTGAACAGCTGATGGGCGTGTTCCGCGAGGCCGAGCGCAAGCAATCGATTCTCGACGCAATCTCCCGGCCGGCCGAGCGGGTCAAGCAATGGAAGGAATATCGCCCGATGTTCCTGACCGACGCGCGGATCGCCCGGGGCGTGGATTTCTGGCGTCAGCACGAAGCGGCGCTGGCTCGCGCGGAGCAGGAATACGGCGTGCCGGCGCAAGTTATTGTTTCGATCATAGGTGTTGAAACCTTTTTCGGCCGAAATACCGGTAATTATCGGGTGATCGACGCGTTGTCGACCCTCAGTTTCGACTACCCTCCACGTGCAGAATTCTTTCGCAAGGAATTGCGCGAGTTCCTCCTGCTAGCGCGAGAAGAGCAGGTCGACCCGCTGACGCTTAAAGGTTCGTATGCTGGCGCCATGGGCTTGCCGCAGTTCATGCCGAGCAGCTTTCGCGCTTATGCGGTGGACTTCGACGGTGATGGTCACATTAATATCTGGACCGACCCGGACGACGCCATCGGCAGCGTAGCCAGCTATTTCAAGCGTCACGGCTGGGAAGCGGGCGAACCGGTGGTCAGCCGGGCCGATGTGCGTGGCGATCAGGTCGACGACGGCTTGACCACCGGCATCGAACCGACGAAAACCGTCGGGGAGTTGCGGGCGTTGGGCTGGTCGAGTCATGATGCGCTGCGCGATGATATGCCGGTCACGGCTTTCAGGCTGGAAGGTGACAATGGCCCTGAATACTGGATGGGCCTGAAGAATTTTTACGCGATTACGCGTTATAACCGCAGCGTGATGTACGCCATGGCTGTACATCAGTTGTCTGAAATGCTGGTCCAAGCACGGGGCGTCAAGTAATGCTGGCATCGCCAATCCGCAAACCCCTGAAGCTGGTGACTTTCGCCGCGTTGTCGTTGCTCGTGGTCAGTTGTTCGACCAGTCGTGCGCCGCAACAGAAATACTCGACCGCGGTACGCGCGACACCAGGCCTGGATATCAACCGTGCCCACAAAGACGGTGCGCCGTGGTGGGATGTGGACATTTCGCGCATTCCCGATGCCACGCCGACCCTGCACACCGGCCCGTACAAGGCCAACCCGTATACCGTATTGGGCAAGACCTACTTTCCGCTGGCCGAATCCAAGCGTTATGTCGCTTCGGGCACGGCGTCCTGGTACGGCACCAAGTTTCACGGGCAGAACACTGCCAACGGCGAAGTGTATGACCTGTACGGCATGAGCGCCGCGCACAAGACCCTGCCGTTGCCCAGCTACGTTCGGGTGACCAACCTGGACAACAACAAGAGCGTGATCCTGCGGGTCAACGACCGTGGGCCGTTCTATTCGGATCGCATCATCGACTTGTCCTACGCTGCGGCGAAGAAACTCGGGTATGCCGAGATTGGCACTGCGCGGGTCAAGGTTGAAGGCATCGACCCGCAAGAGTGGTGGGCGGCAAAAGGCCGACCCGCGCCGTTGATGCTCAATGAGCCGCAAGTCGCGCAAAATAGCGCACCAGTGATTACCGCGTCGGCTGGCACCGTCGAGCAATGGACGCCACCGCCGCAGCAACATGCCGCGGCCGTTGTGCCGGTGCAGATCGATGCAAAAAAAAACGCTTCTGTACCAGCCTCTGGCCAGTATCTRCAGGTGGGCGCGTTCGCCAACCCGGACGCTGCAGAACTCCTGAGATCGAAGCTGAGCGGGATGGTGAGCGCTCCGGTGTTCATCAGCTCGATCGTGCGCAACCAACAGACACTGCATCGGGTTCGCCTGGGGCCAATCGGCTCGCAGGGTGAAATCACGCAAGTGCAAAACAGCGTGCGCCTGGCCAATCTCGGTTCGCCGAGCCTGGTGACGGCTGAATAAGCAATTCCTGATTCAAGGTTCGCTTGCGGTTTGGGGGGTGAACCTGAGTTGTTGGCTCGTTGAACAATAAAAGCCCGGCAAGGGTTAGAGAGTGAACAACTGAACACGCGACAATTGTCAGGTTCCGATACTGAACCTGGGTTGTCTGATTAGTTTTGCCCATAGGGCAGTTTCCATTAGCGATTTCGAGAGACGGATGAACATCACCACCTTTGCCAAACGCCTGTGCCTGCTAGTCCCGCTGCTCCTC
>NZ_JBFTLU010000530.1:0-5513 GCF_056396605.1 Pseudomonas sp. 05T35 | reverse complement strand
GCGAACCGGTCTTGATCAGTTGCCCTTTACCCGGCACCACTGCAGCTTCGATGGTCAGCAACTCGCCGCCCACCTGAGTCCAGGCCAGGCCAGTCACCTGCCCCACCTGATCCTGCTGCTCGGCCAGGCCGTAGCGGAATTTGCGCACGCCAAGGAAGTGCTCCAGCATCTCGGCCGTGACTTTCACCGAGAAGCGTTTTTCCATCGCATGCTCTTTGACCGCCTTGCGGCAAACCTTGGCTATCTGGCGCTCAAGCCCACGCACACCGGCTTCACGGGTGTAGTAACGAATGATGTCGCGGATCGCCTCGGCGTCGAATTCCAGCTCGCCTTTTTTCAGGCCATTGGCCTGAATCTGCTTGGGCGAAAGGTATTTGACGGCGATGTTGATCTTCTCGTCTTCGGTGTAGCCCGGCAGACGAATCACTTCCATCCGGTCGAGCAGCGCCGGTGGGATGTTCATCGAGTTCGAGGTGCAAAGGCGTGAGCAATCGACTCCGCCAGAGAGGTTTTACCCACACCAGGAGGACCGACCAGGCACAACACCGGACCGCGAATTTTCTTCACGCGTTTTTGTACGGCGAGGTACTCGAGAATCCGCTCTTTGACTTCTTCCAGACCATAATGGTCGGCATCAAGAATGTCTTCTGCGCGCGCAAGA
This sequence comes from Pseudomonas sp. 05T35, assembly GCF_056396605.1. Classification (NCBI taxonomy): domain Bacteria; kingdom Pseudomonadati; phylum Pseudomonadota; class Gammaproteobacteria; order Pseudomonadales; family Pseudomonadaceae; genus Pseudomonas; species Pseudomonas sp. 05T35. Next base: position 4,852 of record NZ_JBFTLU010000530.1, on the reverse strand, counting down.
TCCAGGCGAACCTTGCTTTGCGCCTTCCACGGCACCTGAACCAGCCAGTCGAGGTAGGAACGCACCACAGTCGCTTCAGCAGACATCGGTGACATTTGCTTGAGCTTGTTCAGCTCAGCCTGGGCCTTGATCAGCGCGTCTTTTGGCAAGCCTGCGGCATCGATGCGCTTTTTCAGCTCTTCGACTTCGTTATGGCCTTCTTCGCTATCGCCGAGTTCTTTCTGAATGGCCTTCATCTGCTCATTCAGGTAGTACTCGCGCTGGCTGCGCTCCATTTGCTTTTTGACGCGGCCACGAATGCGTTTTTCGACTTGCAACAGATCGATCTCGGCGTCCAGCAATGCCAGAACGTGCTCGACCCGGGCCGACAAATCRATGATTTCGAGGATTTCCTGCTTCTGCTCGATCTTCAGCGCCATGTGCGCGGCCATGGTATCCACCAGGCGGCTTGGCTCATCGATGCTGTTGAGCGATGACAGGACTTCAGCCGGAACCTTCTTGCCCAGCTGAACATATTGTTCAAATTGGGACAGCAAGCTGCGGACAAACACTTCCGACTCGCGTTCAGGAGCGTCGACTTCGTCAATCAGCGAAACCTCGGCACGGCAATGACCGTCAACTTCGCTGAAACGCTCGACCGCGCCACGCTGCTCGCCTTCAACCAGCACTTTGACCGTGCCGTCAGGCAGCTTGAGCAGCTGCAGAACCGTTGCGATCRTACCGACACGATAAAGTGCGTCTTCACCCGGATCGTCGTCAGCAGGGTTTCTCTGGGCCAGCAGAAGGATCTGCTTGTCGCCCGTCATCGCGGCCTACCGCGGTAAAGATCGTCCAAACGCGGCCCAAACCTTTGGCAGCTCCTGCAAAAGCAAAGGGGCCCGAAGGCCCCTTCTTTAATCCGGCAGTGCGACGCTTAAGCGTCTGGCGCTGCCTTGGCAGCCGGCTCACTGTTTTCGTAGATATACAGTGGCTTGGACTTGCCTTCTATAACGCTTTCATCGATCACTACTTTACTCACCTCGGACTGCGAGGGGATTTCATACATAGTGTCGAGCAGTACACCTTCGAGGATCGAACGCAATCCACGAGCACCGGTTTTGCGTTCCAGTGCGCGCTTGGCGACCGATTTCAGTGCGTCGGCCCGGAATTCCAGGTCTACGCCTTCCATCTCGAACAGCTTGGCATACTGCTTGGTCAGAGCATTTTTCGGCTCGGTGAGAATCTGCATCAGCGCAGCCTCGTCGAGCTCGTCCAGCGTTGCAAGAACCGGCAGACGACCGACGAATTCCGGGATCAGACCAAACTTGACCAGATCGTCAGGTTCGACTTCACGCAGGGACTCACCCACCTTCTTGCCTTCTTCCTTGCTGCGAACTTCTGCGTTGAAACCAATGCCGCCACGGGTGGAGCGGTTTTGAATAACCTTTTCCAGACCGGAGAACGCACCGCCGCAAATGAACAGGATGTTACGGGTATCGACCTGAAGGAATTCCTGCTGCGGGTGCTTGCGACCACCTTGAGGCGGAACGGAAGCGACCGTACCTTCGATCAACTTGAGCAGGGCCTGCTGCACGCCTTCACCGGAAACGTCCCGGGTGATGGACGGGTTGTCAGACTTGCGCGAAATCTTGTCGATTTCATCGATGTAGACAATGCCCATTTGAGCTTTTTCTACATCGTAATCGCACTTCTGCAACAGTTTCTGAATGATGTTTTCAACGTCTTCACCCACGTAACCCGCCTCGGTGAGGGTGGTTGCGTCAGCGATAGTGAAAGGCACATTCAGCAAACGGGCCAGTGTTTCCGCAAGCAGGGTTTTACCCGAGCCTGTAGGGCCGATCAGCAAGATGTTGCTTTTGCCGAGTTCGACATCGTCATTCTTTTTGTCACGCTGGTTGAGGCGCTTGTAGTGGTTGTACACCGCTACGGCCAAAACCTTTTTCGCACGCTCCTGACCAATCACGTACTGATCAAGGATGCCGCTGATTTCTTTAGGCGAAGGCAATTTATGCGCGCTGCTCTCGGCCTGTGCTTCCTGCACCTCCTCGCGGATGATGTCGTTGCACAGGTCGACGCACTCGTCGCAGATAAAGACCGAGGGGCCGGCAATCAATTTGCGCACTTCATGCTGGCTTTTGCCACAGAAGGAGCAATAGAGCAGCTTGCCGTTGTCCTCGCCGTTGCGGGTGTCAGTCATTCGATCGATCCAAATCCGATAGGCTTGCAACACAAGATGAAGGCAATTGCGGGCTTTTTCAAGCCCGCTGGTGGCCAGTTAAACCAACCACCTGCATTTGAGCTGCTTAGGCGGGCATTTTACGCTTGTCGATCACCGAGTCGATCAGGCCGTACTCAGCCGCACGCTCTGCGCTCATGAAGTTGTCACGCTCGGTGTCGCGCTCAATGGTTTCGAGGCTTTGACCGGTGTGATGAGCCAACAACGAGTTCAGGCGCGAACGGATATGGAGGATTTCCTTGGCATGGATGTCGATGTCCGACGCCTGGCCCTGAAAACCACCCAACGGCTGGTGAATCATCATGCGCGAGTTCGGCAGGCAGTAACGCTTGCCCGCAGCACCACCGGCAAGCAGGAAAGCACCCATGCTGCAGGCCTGACCGATACACGTGGTGGAAACGTCAGGTTTGATGAATTGCATGGTGTCGTAGATCGACATGCCTGCAGTCACCGAACCACCTGGTGAGTTGATGTAAAGATGGATGTCCTTGTCCGGGTTTTCCGCTTCAAGGAACAGCAGTTGCGCCGCGACCAGGTTGGCCATGTAGTCTTCTACCGGGCCGACAAGGAAGATCACTCGCTCCTTGAGGAGGCGCGAATAGATGTCATAGGCACGTTCGCCACGGGCGGACTGCTCGATAACCATCGGGACCAGACCACCTGCGGCCTGGATGTCAGAGCTCTGCTGATAATAAGAATTGCGGGACATGTCTCGCAGTCACTCCCAAATAGTTATGTCTTGAATACGCATAAGCCAGCTCGAAAGCTGGCTTATGGTGTGTGCTTCTAACGCAAAAACAATCAGTCGGCTTGTGGAGCTTCTACCGGCTTGACCGCTTCTTCGTAAGAGACCGATTTGTCGGTCACGCTAGCTTTCTGAAGAACAGTATCCACAACTTGCTCTTCCAGCACAACCGAACGGACTTCGTTCAGTTGCTGGTCGTTCTTGTAGTACCAGGACACAACTTGTTCAGGCTCCTGATAAGCCGAAGCCATTTCCTGAATCAGCTCGCGAACGCGGGTTTCGTCAGGCTTGAGGTCGTATTGCTTGACCACTTCAGCCACTACCAGACCCAGCACAACGCGACRCTTGGCTTGCTCTTCGAACAGCTCGGCCGGCAGTTGATCAGGTTTGATGTTGCCGCCGAACTGCTGAACAGCCTGAACGCGCAGACGATCAACCTCGTTGGACAGCAGGGCCTTTGGCACTTCGATCGGGTTGGCGGCCAGCAGACCCTTGATACCGAACTGAGCGAAGAATTCTTCGTTCAACTCAGGCAGTTTCGGCTCGGAAACAGTGTTCACGGTTACGGTGAACTCGGCTGCCTTGTTAGCCAGGTCGAGGTTCTGATAGTTCTCAGGGAAGGTCAGGTTCAGAACGCGCTCTTCGCCCGCCTTGGCGCCAACCAGGCCTTCTTCGAAGCCAGGGATCATGCGGCCGGAACCCAGAACCAGCTGAGTGCCTTTGGCGGAACCACCGGCGAACACTTCACCGTCAACCTTGCCAACGAAATCGATGTTCAGTTGGTCTTCGTTCTGAGCGGCACGATCGGCAATTTCAAAACGAACGTTCTGCTTGCGCAGGATTTCCAGCATTTTGTCCAGATCGGCGTCCGCCACGTCAGCGCTCAGGCGCTCGACAGCGATGGATTCGAAACCGGCAACGGTGAACTCGGGGAACACTTCGAACGTTGCAACGAATTCCAGATCCTTGCCCTTCTCCAGGACTTTAGGCTCTACCGAAGGAGCGCCAGCCGGGTTCAGCTTTTGCTCGACAATTGCTTCGTAGAAAGAAGCCTGGATMACATCGCCTACAGCTTCTTGACGCGCATCAGCTTCATAACGCTGACGGATCACGCTCATTGGCACTTTGCCAGGACGGAAGCCTGCAATCTTGGCCTTTTGGGCAGTCTGTTGCAGACGCTTGTTGACTTGAGTCTCAATGCGCTCAGCTGGCACGGTGATGCTCATGCGGCGCTCAAGAGCAGAAGTATTTTCAACAGAAACTTGCATGGATATTCCTCGTTGCACAGACGTTAGCCGGCCGTTTCCGACCACAGAATCAAGGGCATGCATTCTAGTGGGTCAAACTCAAGAAGTCACCCTACTGAAAACGGGTAAAAACGCAGCAGGCAATTTATAGGTGCGAATGCACGAATGCACCTCGCCCCGGAGGCAAATACAGCCAATCACGCCAGGGCTCTGCGCCAACCCTTCTATATATAGAAGAAGCGCCAATATCTCCCCGGCAGCCGATCTTGCAAGCAAGCCCGGTAGGCAATGCGGCATCATCGAGCAACATGAACACGACGAAACGCCCTGCCCTGGCGACCCGGAACCTGCAGTCGCCGAACATACAAACGCTGAAACAAAAAAGGCGCCAGACTGTTAAATCTGGCGCCTTTTTGAAATATGGGGTGGACGATGGGGATCGAACCCACGACAACGGGAGTCACAATCCCGTGCTCTACCAACTGAGCTACGCCCACCATAGTGCGTAGCAAAGAAGTCAAACAACTTCTTTGCTGAACTCCAACCCGGCCAATGGCCTGGCTGAAGCTTTAATTGGTGCGGATGAAGAGACTCGAACTCTTACGCCTCGCGGCGCTGGAACCT
>NZ_JBFTLU010000529.1:0-2771 GCF_056396605.1 Pseudomonas sp. 05T35 | reverse complement strand
GTATTCAAGCTTGCCGATGCGTTTGCCCTGAGCGCCGGTGAAGGCGCCGCTTTCATGACCGAACAACTCGGCTTCGAACAACTGCTCGGGGATTGCCGCACAGTTCAGTGCCACGAACGGCTTGTCGGCGCGCGGGCCGAAATCATGCAGACAGCGGGCGACCAGTTCTTTGCCGCTGCCGGTTTCGCCGCGGATCAGCACGTTCACCGGCAGCGCCGCGAGGTCCAGCACTTGTCGGCGCAGGGTCTGCAAACCACGGGAGACGCCGAGCAGGCTGGCGTCGAGTTTGCTGCGGTTATCGGCCTGTTCGTGCAGGGCGCGGTTTTCCAGTACCAGCCGACGTTTGTCCAGCGCCCGGCGCAGACTGCTGAGCAAGGTTTCCGGGCTGAAGGGTTTTTCGAGGAAGTCGTAGGCGCCATCGCGCATGGCTTMAACCGCCATCGGCACATCGCCGTGGCCGGTCAGCAGGATCACCGGCAAATCGGCGTCCCGCTGTTGCAGCCGGGCCAGCAGTTCCAGGCCGGTCATGCCGGGCATCCGCACATCGCTGAGGATCACCCCCGGGAAATTCGCCGGTAACTGCGCCAGGCATTCATCGGCACGGCTGAACAGTTTGACCTCGAATCCCGAGAGGCTCAGCCACTGTTCGACGGCATCACGAATACTGCTCTCATCGTCGACCACGATCACTGCGTTCAACATTGAATGTGCGCCTCCAGATCGATGGGCAAGGTGAGGGTGAAGATGGCGCCGTCGCCGTGATTGTCGGCGCTCAGGCGACCGCCGAGTTCATGCACGATGGCGAACGATACCGCCAGCCCGAGGCCCAGGCCATCACCCACCGGTTTGGTGGTGAAGAACGGATCAAAGACTTTCGGTAGATCCTGCGGCGCAATACCGCCACCGCTGTCGGAGACCGTCAGGCGCCATAGCTGCTGATCGGCTTCAAGACGGATTTCCAGGCGCTTGACGGGTTTGTCACGCATCGCATCGAGGGCATTGCGCAGCAGATTGATCAGCACCTGTTCCAGGCGAATCGCATCGCCGCGAACCCAGGCCGGGCGACTCAGGTGCAACACACTGTCGATCTGTTCATCGCGCAGCCGAGCGTCAAGCAACTGCAAGGATTGATCGACCACCGCTGCCAGGTCCAGCCGCTCGCGCAAACCGCAGGGGCTTTTACGGGCGAATGTCTTGAGGTGACTGGTGAGGGCGGCCATGCGCGTCAGCATCTCATCCACCGGCTTCAGCGCTTTATACGCGTCGTCGATCCGGCCGTGATCGAGCAACAGGCGCAAGGTCGCCAGCTGCATGCGCTGGGCAGTGAGTGGCTGGTTGATTTCATGGGCCAGGGCCGCCGACATTTGCCCCAGCGCCGCGAGTTTGGCTGATTGCACCAGACCGTCCTGAGCGGTGCGCAGCTCGCGGGTGCGCTCTTCGACCAAGCGTTCAAGCTCTTCGCGGCTGCGCTGACGCAACCTGGCCAGACGCCAACGCTGGTTGAGAAACAGCAATAAAAACACCAGCGTCAGCCACACTCCGGCAGCGGCCAGCCCGGCGTTTCGCACATCTTCGAAGGCCACCTGCGGGCGCCGCAACAGGTGTAACGTCCAGCCTTCGGTGCTCAAGGGCAGCGATTCCCAGAGGTAATCCGCTGTGCCGTCGGGGCCGTCGACGCGGGCCAGATAACTGTTCTGGTCAAAGCGCCGAATCGGTTGATGGTCGAGCGGGGTCAGCGGTTGCCTGTCGTATTGGCGGGTGGTTTTAAGCTCGGCGCGATCAGTGTCCGACAGCGTGCCCAGCAACCGATAGCGCCATCCCGGCTGATTGGCGATAAACACAATGCCTCGCGCATCGCTGACCAGCAGGGTGTCGCTGCCCTGACGCCATTCGCGCTCCAGTTCCGGAAACTCGAGTTTCACCACCATGGCGCCGAGAAACTCGCCGTTGTCCGCCGTCACCGCACTCGACAGAAAATAGCCGGGAATCCCGCTGGTCACGCCCACCGCGTAAAAGCGCCCGGCGCCCTGGCTGCGGGTTTGGCTGAAGTAGGGCCGAAAGCCGTAGTTGTGGCCGACGTAACTGCTGGGCAAGCGCCAATTGCTGGCGGCCACCGCAAGGCCGGTGTGATCCAGCAGTTCCAGGGTGGACGACTGGGCCGCGCCGTTGATCTTTTCCAGTTTTCGGTTCAGCGCATCCTGCTGCTGCGGGCTGACCGGGCCATCGAGCGCCAAGCGCAGTTCCGGGTCCAGCGCCAGTACGGCGGGCAGGGCACGGTAACGTTCGATCAGCGTGTGCAGGGAATTGGCGTACAGCGCCAGTTGCTGATTGGCGCGGGCGGCATCGTCCACCTCGGCCTGGCGTTCGGCGTGGCGCATGGCCAGGCCGGCTGCCAATGCAGCGCCAGCAAGGATCAGCAGGGTATACAGCGTCAGGCGTAGTGGACGAGCGATCGCAAGCATGGCGTAAGAAACAGTCAGCAATACGGGCGCGCACCATAGCATGCAGTGGTGCAGGAGGGCTTGACCAAAGGCACCGTTGGCGAGTCGTTATGGAGAATAAAAAAAGCCGCGCTGTCTTTGCAAACAGCGCGGCTTTTTTTTCCAGCGGTTAAAGGCTTATTGCACTTCTACCGCCAGGCTTTCACTGATTTTCTTCTGCCAGATGGCAGGTCCGGTGATGTGCACCGACTCGCCCTTGCTGTCGACCGCAACGGTCACCGGCATGTCTTTGACGTCGAACTCGTAGATCGCTTCCATGCCCAGTTCGGC
>NZ_JBFTLU010000528.1:0-2774 GCF_056396605.1 Pseudomonas sp. 05T35 | reverse complement strand
ACCCACAGGTTCAGCGTCCAGAACATCATGAAGCCGATCACTTCGCCGGTGCCCCCGAGGGATTTCCAGCCCTCGAAAACCGAGCCGAGAAACAGGTGAATCGCCAGCCCGCCAAACATCGTCTGGATACCGAACCAGCCGCAGGCCACCAGCGCGCGGATCAGGCACGGCACGTTGGAACCGATCACCCCGAACGATGAACGCAGCAACACCGGAAAGGGAATCCCGTACTTGGTTCCCGCAAAGGCGTTAAGGGTCAGTGGAATCAGCACAATGACGTTGGCCAGCAGAATCGCCAGCAGCGCTTCGCCAACGCTCAGGCCAAAGTACGCGGTAAGCACCCCGCCGAGGGTGTAAGTCGGCACACACACCGACATGCCGATCCACAACGCGGTGATGTGCCATTTGTTCCAGGTTCGTTCGTGCACCTTGGTCGGCGCAATGTCGTGGTYGTATCGGGGACTGTCGAGGACGTCACTGCCGGCGTCCAGTTCGTACAACCCTTCGCGCTCGGTGACTTGCGATCTGTTCTGTTGCATGGCCGCTCCACTGTTTTTTTGATTATTTTGCTCATCGGGCTGGCCTGCGGTTTAACCACAAGCCGGACGATGGCCGGAGAACTTACGACTTTTACCGGCCGGCCAAGGTGTCAGCGGCAGCAATCAATAAACATGCCGGAGGCTTTGCTGACGACCTTTGCGCGCCGGTAAAATCCATGTAAACAACTGATGTTCATCAGTTTTATTCAAACAACAATCAAGCCCGCGAAGACTTGTCCGGGCACTCAGGCAAAATGCCGGGCAAGTTGTCCGAGCCGTCAGGGCTCAATCTGGTGCGTTACATTTATTTTGTATTTTTTCTGTCAGCCACAGGCGCACCTCAAATAGCTGATTTCACATAGGAAATCTTGACCATATTTCGATCCTGTCAAGTGCGTCAAAATGGTGAGAGACCTCACCATTTTGGTGTTTTGTATTTTTAATCGTTAAATTTCAACAAGTTAATATCGATATAAGCTTATAAAAAATATTCTTGCCCAATCCGATATCTCCAGCTAGCGTTTATTCCTGACAGCGCTGACAGGAATACCACTTCCTTAGCCTGCTACATATAAAACACTTAGAACCGGCATAAGCCAGTCAAGCCTGCGAGGAACTCGGAATGTCTCTGTTGATCCGTGGCGCCACCGTTATTACCCATGATGAAAGTTATCGCGCCGATGTCTTGTGCGCCGACGGCGTGATCAAAGCCATCGGCAACAACCTCGATACTCCCGCCGGCTGCGAAGTACTCGACGGCAGCGGCCAATACCTGATGCCCGGCGGCATCGACCCGCACACGCACATGCAACTGCCCTTCATGGGCACCGTGGCCAGCGAAGACTTCTTCAGCGGCACGGCGGCGGGTCTGGCGGGTGGTACCACGTCGATCATCGATTTCGTGATTCCCAATCCGCAGCAATCGCTGCTGGAAGCTTTCCATCAGTGGCGTGGCTGGGCTGAGAAATCAGCCTCCGACTATGGCTTTCACGTCGCCATCACCTGGTGGAGCGAACAGGTTCGCGAAGAAATGGCCGAGTTGGTCAGCCACCATGGGGTCAACAGCTTCAAGCATTTCATGGCGTATAAAAACGCGATCATGGCGGCCGACGACACGCTGGTCGCGAGTTTCGAGCGCTGCCTGGAGCTCGGTGCCGTGCCGACCGTGCACGCGGAAAACGGCGAGTTGGTCTATCACCTGCAACGCAAGTTGATGGCCCAGGGCATCACCGGGCCTGAAGCGCATCCGCTGTCGCGACCGTCCCAGGTTGAAGGTGAAGCCGCGAGCCGGGCGATCCGTATCGCTGAAACGCTTGGTACGCCGCTGTACCTGGTCCACGTCTCGACCAAGGAAGCGCTGGATGAAATCACCTACGCCCGCAGCAAGGGCCAACCGGTCTACGGCGAAGTGCTGGCCGGGCACTTGCTGCTGGATGACAGCGTCTACCAGCACCCGGATTGGCAAACCGCCGCCGGCTACGTGATGAGCCCGCCCTTCCGTCCGCGCGGCCACCAGGAAGCGCTTTGGCACGGCCTGCAATCGGGCAACCTGCACACCACCGCCACTGACCACTGCTGTTTCTGTGCCGAACAGAAAGCCGCGGGTCGTGACGACTTCAGCAAAATCCCCAACGGCACGGCCGGCATCGAAGACCGCATGGCGGTGCTGTGGGATGAAGGGGTCAACACCGGGCGCCTGTCGATGCAGGACTTCGTTGCGCTGACCTCTACCAACACCGCAAAAATCTTCAATCTCTACCCGCGCAAAGGCTCGATCCGTGTCGGCGCCGATGCCGACCTGGTGCTGTGGGACCCGCAAGGTACACGCACCATTTCTGCCAAGACCCATCACCAAAACGTCGACTTCAACATCTTTGAAGGCAAGACCGTGCGCGGTGTGCCCAGCCACACCATCAGTCAGGGTCGACTGGTCTGGGCCAACGGCGACCTGCGTGCCGAACGCGGTGCCGGGCGCTACATAGAACGCCCGGCGTACCCGGCGGTGTTCGATTTGCTGAGCAAGCGCGCTGAGTTGCACAAGCCGACGGCTGTGAAACGCTGAAAGCGGCCTTCGGCCTATCGCGAGCAGGCTCGCTCCCACAAGGGAACGCATTTCAAATGTGGGAGCGAGCCTGCTCGCAATGGCGTCATCACTGACTACAAAAAACACTGCCCATCAGAGGCAGTACCTCAAATAACCGTGAGGCCAACATCGTGATCAAGACTCTGAGCCAC
>NZ_JBFTLU010000527.1:0-3545 GCF_056396605.1 Pseudomonas sp. 05T35 | reverse complement strand
ACTGAAGGCGCACTTCCATGCGCTAGAGCATGGCGGGCACTTCCTGGCCAGTGACGGGTTCACCGAATTGCCGCTGGTGGAAGAGCTTCTGCTGGGCATGATGAACGGGAAAACGAACCGCTAATGGCAACGAATTCTGACTGGTCATCACCCGCCAAGGTGAAGTACCGTGAAGTCGCTACGCTTACACTTACGTCACGATAGGAAATCGAAATGAGTAAGGCAGATGAGCTCGCTGCAAAACTGAAACAGAAACAACAAACCCGTGCGGACGCCGAAGCCTGCGCAGACACGGCGATTGAGCATTGGCCGATACAGGTCTATGAGATGTACCACCAGCTTGAAACATGGCTGGAGCCACTGACCGAAGCCGGCTTGAACATTCGCCGCATCCCCACACACGTTATCGAAAATCTCCCCTCCGGCGAGACCTTCAACTACGCCATCGACAAGCTGCTGATCGAGGGCAACCACCACAGCATCACCCTCGACCCCATCGCGCGCTTCGTCATTGGCGGCATGGGCCGTGTCGATATCCTCTCCAAAGGCCAACAGCTGTATTTGCGCCGGGCCGAGACCGAACACGGTGAAGCGCACTGGCAGATCCAGACGATCCCGCGCAGCGGACAACCTCGACCGGATCCGGTCGAGCTCGATGAGGACAGCTTTCTCTCGGTGATACAGGAAGGCCTGAAGCTCTAGAGCGCCACGCGGGGAAGCATCACGGGGTTTCACCCTTCCCTGCCGATCCGAGTAACCGATGAAAGTCCTGTTCATGTGCACGGCCAACAGCTGCCGCAGCATCCTGTCCGAAGCCATGTTCAACCACCTCGCCCCGGCAGGTTTCGAGGCGGTGAGCGCCGGCAGCTTTCCCAAAGGCCAGGTCCTGCCACGCAGCCTGACCACCTTGCAGGCCGCCGGCATTGCCACTGACGGGCTGAGCAGCAAGGGCAACGACGCCTTTGCAGACAGCCCGCCAGACATCGTCATCACCGTGTGCGACAAGGCGGCCGGTGAAACCTGCCCGGTGTATTTCGGCCCCGCACTCAAGGCGCATTGGGGGCTTGAAGACCCGTCCGACGTCAGCGGTAGCGAAGAACAAATCACCGCCGCCTTCAACGCCACGCTGGCCACCATCGAACCCCGTTGCCGCGCCTTCCTCCAGTTGCCCTTCGAACGCCTCGACGCCGCTGCACTCCAGCACGAACTCGAGCGCATCGCCACCCTTTAGCCTGGAGCGCCGCATGAGCGATCAACTGCCAAACCTCGACTCGCTGCTGTCCGACACCTTGCACCACGCCGCGGTCGACAACCCCAAGCCACGCATATTGCTGCTCTACGGCTCGACCCGTCCACGCTCGTTCAGCCGCCTGCTGGTGGAAGAAGCGGCCCGGCTGCTGGAACACTTCGGCGCCGAAACGCGGATCTTCAACCCGTCCGGCCTGCCGCTGCCGGACGACGCGCCCAGCGACCACCCGAAAGTCCAGGAACTGCTGACCTTGATGCAGTGGTCCGAAGGCCAGGTGTGGTGCTCGCCGGAACGCCACGGCTCGATGTCCGCCGTGTTCAAGGCGCAAATAGACTGGGTGCCGCTGGCGATGGGCGCCGTACGCCCGACCCAGGGCAAAACCCTGGCCGTGATGCAGGTCTCGGGCGGCTCGCAGTCGTTCAACACCGTCAACCAACTGCGCGTGCTGGGGCGCTGGATGCGCATGTTCACCATTCCCAACCAGTCCTCCGTGCCGAAGGCCTTCTTGGAGTTCGACGACCAGAACCGCATGAAACCCTCCGCGCTCTACGACCGCGTGGTCGACGTGATGGAAGAACTGCTGAAATTCACCCTCCTGCTACGCGACCGCCCCGATCTGGTCGACCGCTACTCGGAGCGCAAGGAAAGCGCCGAGGAATTGAGCAAGCGGGTTAACCAGCGCTCGATATAAAGCCGTGAAATAAACAAGGGGCGACCGCAATGGCCGCCCCTGCATACTTTCTACAACTTCTGTAACACTTTAATTATTCCCCCCTCCTCCGATCACACTCTTTTACATCTGAGGTACACATTCTTAACAAATGCATTCCTTTCGTTGATTAGCATGGACAAACCTTATGCGAATTCAGGGACGTCGCTATTCCAACGAATGCTTTATGAAGGAAAGCAAATGCCTACTGAACAAATCATTATCCTTGTTGCCGTTACAGTCATCGGTCTTATTTGGGCTGCCAGAAGAGATTTAAAAAACCGGAAGAAAGAACAGGCCATGAAAGAGGCCAATGAGCGCGTAGATTGACTGTCGGTCACTTTCAAAAACAAGTGGGCAGATAAAGTTGGTTATTATAAAAAACCAACCCGCCCCCACTGACTGCACCGATACATATCTACACCAAGCTGAAACACGGAAAAAACCACCCCCGTAGCAGCTGCCGAGCCCGCGAGGCTGCGTTCGAGGACAAAGTCCTCGCAAATCCTGAGTACGCGGTTTGCGTGAAGGAACGCGTTCCCTGATTCACCACCGCCTCATCCAAACGCGGCCCAGGCCTGACGCAGGCTCGACAACTGCTACAGAACGGGACAAACCCAACCAAAAAGGGGCAACCTCACGGCCGCCCCTTTGCTCTACCTCCGCAACCGCCTCCCAACCACATCCATCAAATCACACCCATCGCGCAGCGGAATCACCAACACCCGCGCAAAGTCCCGCAACAGCAAAGCATCACGACCAAGCCCCTCGCCCAAGGAAAGCGTCTCCAGCAATTGCGTCACGCTGCAAATACGGTACGCCGCCGTGTCATGCAGCACATCGACCGGCGCTTCGGTGTCGATCAACAGCGACGCAATTGTGCAATCAATGCCGGTGATCGGCATGTATCGAGCCATGGCAAAACCTCCAGTGAATGAACCCGCGTGAGCACTCAGTGACGAGCAGCCGAGGAAACCCCGGACGCCAAGTCCGGCGTATCGAAGTGCTCCAGCGCGCGATTCACCAACAACTCGCTGAGTACCACCAGTTGCTGCATCGCCAACGCAACATGGCGGCGCGAACCTTCGAGTTCGAAGGCCAGGTCGGTGGTCATGGCGTTCAGGGATGCGAGGGTTTCGGAGGTGTGGATTAGCAGGGTTTCGGTGTCGACGTTGGGGGCGATGGTGAAGATGTGGGTGGTGGGGTCGGAAACGGCTGGGGTTTCGGGGGGATTGGGGGTGATCTTTTTCATGGGTGAAGCTCCTTTAGCAATTCAGTGAACCGCCAATCTCACTTCCACATGAGGGTGGCAGCCGTACGCAGGTGTGGAAGACCGGGGCTAAAGGATCCCGGCGCACTCGGGAGTGCCCCGCGCACAGCCGCCATAACACGACAATGTTGGCATAAAAAAACGCCGACATGTGTTTATGGGCGCTTGGGCGCCTTTAGCTATAGAACGGACTTCCACATCCGGCCGCTGATTTTGCAGCGACTGGGGARGGCTATATGGTGAGGTGACTGGCGGAAAAGCGGCTAGAACCGATGCGGGTTGAAGGAAATGTCCGATGCTGGTGTGGTGTGTTGGAC
>NZ_JBFTLU010000526.1:0-2804 GCF_056396605.1 Pseudomonas sp. 05T35 | reverse complement strand
GTTCCAGCAGTTGTGCCTGCAAGGCCAGCAGGCCGTCGATCCGTGCCTTGACGTGGTGGATGTGCTCGTCGATCAGCGCGTTGACGCTTTCGCATTGATCCTGCGGGCTGTCGCGCAGGCTGAGCAGGCTGCGGATTTCTTCGAGGGTCATGTCGAGGGTGCGGCAGTTACGGATGAAGGTCAGGCGCTCGGTGTGGGCCTGAGTGTACAAACGGTAATTGCCTTCACTGCGGGCCGGTTCCGGCAACAGACCTTCGCGCTCGTAGTAGCGGATGGTTTCGACCTGGCAGTCGGTCAGTTTCGCCAGTTCACCGATCTTCATTGCGCCAGTCTCCAAAAGGTTGCTTGACCCTATAGTGGCTACAGGGTCTTTACTTGGCAACAGGCACTTTTTGGACGCGAACTTATGAGCGACTCCCAGCACACCMACAAACCCCACGCTGATCACGATCACGATCACGATCACAGCCACGGGCAAAAGCTTCAGCCGGTTCAGAAACACGATCACGCAAGTGGCGGCGGCTCTTGCTGTTCCAGCGCCGCAGCGCCTTCATTGATCAAGCTMAGTGAAACGCCGACCGACGGCGCGCGCCTGAGCCGGTTTCGCATCGACGCYATGGATTGCCCGACCGAGCAGACGCTGATCCAGAACAAGCTCGGCAAGCTTGCGGGTGTGCAGCAACTGGAGTTCAACCTGATCAACCGCGTACTCGGCGTCACCCATGACCTGCCGAGCACCGTGCCGATTATCGACGCCATCAAGTCCATCGGCATGCTGGCCGAGCCGATCGAGGAGGGCGCCAAGGCGAATGACAGCCGTCCGGCTCCAGTGAAAAAGCCCTGGTGGCCGTTAGCAGTATCAGGTGTCGGTGCTTTGGCGGCCGAGGTGATTCACTTCACCAGCGCCGCGCCGACCTGGGTAGTGGCGATCGTTGCGCTGATCTCGATCCTCAGCGGCGGTTTGGGCACTTACAAAAAGGGCTGGATTGCCCTGAAGAACCTCAACTTGAACATCAACGCGCTGATGAGCATCGCGGTGACCGGTGCAGTGTTGATCGGCCAGTGGCCGGAAGCGGCGATGGTGATGTTCCTGTTCACCGTCGCCGAGCTGATCGAAGCCAAATCCCTGGACCGCGCGCGCAATGCAATCAGCGGGCTGATGCAGATGACCCCGGAAAAGGTCACGGTGCAGCAGGAAGACGGAAGCTGGATCGAGCGTGAAGCTAAAAGTATCGATCTCGGTGCGCGGGTGCGGGTTCGTCCCGGCGAGCGGATTGGCCTGGACGGCGAAGTGCTGTCCGGCAGCTCGACCATAGACCAGGCGCCGATTACCGGTGAAAGCCTGCCTGTCGAGAAAACCGTTGGCGACAAGGTCTTCGCCGGGACCATTAACCAGGCAGGTTCCCTGGAGTTCAAAGTGACGGCCGCTGCCGACAACTCGACCCTGGCGCGGATCATTCATGCCGTCGAAGCCGCCCAGGGCGCACGGGCGCCGACCCAGCGGTTCGTCGACCGCTTCTCGAAAATCTACACGCCGGTGGTGTTCGTCTTCGCCTTGGCCGTGGCGCTTATTCCGCCGCTGTTCATGGGCGCGGTCTGGTTCGACTGGATTTATCGCGCCCTGGTGCTGCTGGTGGTCGCGTGCCCTTGCGCACTGGTGATTTCCACTCCGGTGACCATCGTCAGCGGTCTGGCTGCGGCGGCGCGCAAAGGTATCCTGATCAAGGGCGGCGTGTACCTGGAGGGTGGTCACGAACTGGATTACCTGGCGCTGGACAAGACCGGGACAATCACCCATGGCAAACCGGTACAGACCGATTATCTGTCCCTGGACCCGACCGTCGAAGACACTGCGCAGATTCTGGCCGCCAGCCTCGCCGGGCGTTCCGATCACCCGGTATCGCTGGCCATCGCCAACGCGGCTGTGGATAAACAGCTGACGTTGCTCGCTGTGGATAACTTCGAAGCGCTGACCGGTCGCGGTGTGCGCGGTGAGATTGATGGTCAGGTTTACCACTTGGGCAATCACCGCCTGGTGGAAGAGCTGGGCCTTTGCTCGCCAGCGCTGGAAGAGAAACTGTTTGCCCTCGAAGAGCAGGGCAAGACCGTGGTGCTGTTGCTCGACCGGTCGGGTCCGTTGGCACTGTTCGCGGTGGCCGATACGGTCAAGACCTCCAGCCGCGAAGCTATCCGGCAGATGCATGAACTGGGCATCAAGACCTTGATGCTGACCGGCGACAACCCGCACACCGCTCGGGCAATTGCCGCTCAGGTGGGTATTGATGAGGCGCGAGGCGACCTGCTGCCGACCGACAAGCTCAAGGCTATCGAAGGCTTGTACGCTAAGGGGCATCGGGTCGGGATGGTCGGCGACGGCATCAACGATGCGCCGGCGCTGGCCCGTGCGCAGATCGGTTTTGCCATGGCTGCGGCCGGTACCGATACCGCGATTGAAACCGCGGATGTCGCCCTGATGGACGATGATTTGCGCAAAATTCCGGCATTTATCCGGCTGTCGCGGCAGACTTCGAATATCCTCACGCAAAACATCGCCCTGGCGTTGATCATCAAGGCGATCTTTCTTGGGGTAACCTTCGTGGGTCTCGCCACCATGTGGATGGCGGTGTTTGCCGACATGGGCGTGGCCCTGCTGGTGGTGTTCAACGGTCTGCGCCTGTTGCGCAAATAATCAATGCGAGGGTTAAGTGCTGAGTGCCGAGCTGAAGGCTTTTTACATGGTCGCGCGATTGGGCAGCATTACCCTCGCGGCGAAAAAGCTCGGCTTGAGCCAACCCACGGCACGG
>NZ_JBFTLU010000525.1:0-2811 GCF_056396605.1 Pseudomonas sp. 05T35 | reverse complement strand
CAGGGTGATGGCGTTGGTCCTGAACGTCCAGCCGATACCGCAAGGGCTGTTGCCCACGCCACTGCGGTAACCCAGCCCCAGCGGCGGGGAAAAACCACGCCCAGGGGAAATCGGCAAGGGCAACTCCAGCGACGCACCGCCATCGGTGCCCACCGCGCCCCAGCCTTTGCCGATGCTTTGGATGGCGCCGCCGCCCTTGGGGAGGGAGGGTGGGTTGATTTCGAGTTTGGGTTGTTCGTTCATTGCGTACCCCCACCGCGCCTGGCGGTATAGAGGATGTGAATGATGACGTCGTTAAGGTTCTCAAGCAGACCTTTCTGCGCCTCGGGGTTGGGAAAGGTCAGTGTCCATTTTGAAACGACCCCGGAGAATTCGAAGGGCAGGTAACGTTCATCCTGGAAGTTCAGCTGGAACAACCCGTTGTCATCCAAGCCGGTGGAGAGGGCAATCTGTTGGTGGGGACGCAGGTCGTCCTTGGGGTTGGCCCCCTTCGTGGCCGACATCTCGACCTTGCTGTAGGTCTGCTCCAGTACCGCGCAAATATCCTCATAGGGCCCGCGAACATTCGGCAATGACACGCTGATGCTGCGGATCCGCCGCAGGTAATGGTTTTGTCCCTGGTAATCATCGTCAAACATTGGCTGTGTCAATTCGAAGGTGCAGGTCCCGGCCTTCAACTGGGAGTGGAAGCCCCCAGTCCCATCCCATTCCTTATTGATCGTCGAAGTGGAATCTTTGGCTTTCAGATTTCTCAGTGACACGGTCTTGCGGATTTCCAGTTCGCGTTTGTTGTTTTGCAGGTATTCACGGTGCATCTGCTGCAGGCTGGTTTTCAGCTGTTCACCGGCACCGAGGCCACGGTAGGACGAGTTCCACGCCCCCGCCTGGATAAAGGTCTGCCGGTAATCGCCCATTTCGTATTGCCAGCAGGCTTCGGCCGCCTGGCACAACGACTGTGCGGTGGTGTAGGCGGTGTAGTAGAAGCTGGCGAACTTGCTGTTGAGCCAGTCATAGGTCTGGGATTTGCTGAAGCGGTTGCTGCTCAGCAGGAAGTCATGGGTGGCCTTGGCCTGCTCCAGTGCGGTTTGCGCCTGGCGCAGTTGCAGTTGGGTCGCTTTGTGTTGGGCTTCGTAGACGGCGAGTTGGGCTTCGATTTGTTTGGCTTCGAGTTTTGACTGGTCAAGGGCCTGTGCCCATTCCACAGCGCGGCGGCGATATTGTTCATAGAGCCCGATGGCTTCGCCTGCACCATGGGAAGCGGTGGCCACGGCCTGAAGCAAGTGCATGGGCGCCTGGAACACCCCTTCTAAGCGATGACCACCGATCACAAGTCCATATATGTTAGGTAGCACCTTGGCGACTTCGCCGGCAAATCCCAACGCCCCCATCTCGCCCTCCAATAGACGGCCATAAAGGTGCAAGGCACCGGCAGCCTTTTCTCCTCGACTCACTCCTTCGTCGACCAACTGCTCGTAATAGCTGACCCGACCCGCAATGACGGCCTTACTGGCCTCTAGCGCTTGCTTGTTGGCTTCATCGATATTCCCGGCCTGAACCTGTATATCCACGGCCACTTTCGCCAGGTTCCAGGCCTGTTGCTGTTGCAGTTCCAGGTACTGCGCCTGCTCTTTGCGTTCGATCAATGACAAGAGGGTCGAGCTAAACTGGATCACGCTCTCTACGGCATTCTGCGCAAGGGCAAACATGAAGCTGAAGCGGTAATGAGGAATCTGCGGGCTCAGCAGGCGACTCAGCGCCGCGCCGGACAAGCCCTGGCCCCAGGCAGCGAGCAGCGCACGTGGGTCCAGCGATGTAGCGAAAAGCGGCAGGTTCAAGGCATTGCCAGCCATGTCGAGGTTATGCCGCAGGTTATATAGGCGGCTTTCGGCCTGGTCCCAGCGCTGGATCAGCTCGGGGTTGAAGGGTAGACGCAAGTAAGGGTTGTCGACCGTCGGTAATGACGAGTCATCGCCATACGGACGCAAGCACAACTGTGGTACGACTTGCGGGTGTGTCCCGCCAAAATCCGGCGAAGGGTGGTCGAGGCGTTGCTGTTGTTGGGTGAGTAGCCGTTGCTCGAACTCACGAATTTCAGGATTTGTCGCGTCACTCAACGTCTTGAGGGTGATCGGCAACCAAGAGTCGATTTGTTGAATATTCGGACGCGGGCCCAAGAGGTCCAGTACCCGCACATACCAGAGCTTGGCCTCGGCCAGTCCATCGGGGGTCAGTTTGCGATAAGCGCTGTCCGCCCGGTTCAACAGGATGTCCAAATACAGCAGATAGAGCGCTTTGCGCAAGTGTACCGGGTGACTGAGAGCAATCTGCTGAGGGTCGTTCGGCCGCCAGGTGGCGTGGCTCAACTGTTCGGGCGTATTCAGTAAATCCGGTACTAAGGGCACTACGTTCCAGAACGGTGGATGGCCTGTTGCACCTTTATTCCGCATAGGATCGAAGGCATAGGCGAGCCAGCGTTGCGCTCCGTCGTACTCTTGCTCCAGGTTCAAACGATGGGCGACGAGCCAGGGCAGGTACAGAAACAATTCAAGAAAATACAGGTAGTAGGCACCTGAAAAATCCATTGCCTCCTCTCCCGCATGTAACGACATAGGCGGTTCATTCAGATGCTGGGTTTCCCACGACAATAATTCATCCATACCCATTTCAGCACGTTGAATCAGATTTCTGGCAAAAGTGGTATTCATGCGAATAGGGGCACGATTGATCTTTTGGACACTGATATCCACATCGTTGGTCGCATCGTTGTACTGGATGGCGGATCCAACAAAGTCAATAAACTCGGCCTTACCC
>NZ_JBFTLU010000524.1:0-2829 GCF_056396605.1 Pseudomonas sp. 05T35 | reverse complement strand
GCATTCCACTGTGCTGCTGAAACTGCGCGACAAATTCTGGCTGACCGATCCGGTCTTCGCCGAGCGCGCATCACCGGTGCAATGGGCCGGCCCCAAGCGCTTCCATCAACCACCGATCAGCCTCGAGGCGTTGCCACCGATCGAAGCGGTGATTCTGTCCCATGACCATTACGACCACCTCGATCGTCAGTCGATTCTCAAGCTGGCGGACAAAACCAGGCACTTTCTTGCGCCGCTGGGCGTGGGTGAGACGCTGATCAAATGGGGCGTCGATGCGAGCAAAGTGCGTCAACTGGATTGGTGGGAAGGCACTCAGATCGAGGGCATTCATTTCATTGCCACGCCTTCGCAGCACTTTTCCGGTCGCGGGCTGTTCGATGGCAACAGCACGCTCTGGGCCTCGTGGGTGATGATCGATGGCGGCAAACGGATTTTCTTCAGTGGTGATACCGGTTACTTCGACGGTTTCAAAGCCATCGGCGAACAGTTCGGCCCCTTTGATCTGACCCTGATGGAAACCGGCGCGTACAACGTCGACTGGCCGCACATTCACATGCAACCAGAAGAAACCCTGCAAGCCCACATCGACCTCAAGGGCCGTTGGCTGCTACCGATTCACAACGGCACCTTCGATTTGTCGATGCACGCCTGGCATGAACCCTTCGACCGCATCTTGGCCTTGGCCTGGGAGCGCAGTGTTTCTATCACCACGCCACAAATGGGCGAAGCGTTCAGCCTTGGCCAACCGCAGCGTGGGGAGGCCTGGTGGCTGGAAGTTGAAGAGACAACCGTTCAGTTGATCGTTAACAGCTAGGGACGTACGCCTATTCCACGGATTGTTCTGCGCAGATGCTGGTACAGCAGACTCTGCCAATGATGGGGGAACGGAACCCCATCGAATGATTGGATATCACTCAATCATCGCGTAATCCGCCCGTCCCACCGGGTCTGGCGTAGAGCCTCTGACGCTCATGCCTCGGCCCGGTGCAAAGCCTGGGAAGAACACCAGGCCTTCGGCTTCAAACCGGTAGGCGAGGGCCAGACGGGTGACGTCGAGCACTTCACCGCCCGCTTCAAACCGGCGGATAGCTTCAACGGTAACCCCGGATTCCCTGGAAAACTCCTCCAGCGACCAGCCCAGCATCGCACGGGCTTGTACGCTGTGTGCGGGGGTGAATTGGAAAAGGGCGATACGTWCCAGGGTGATTTTCATCGCAAGAGAGGCCATGGTTTTCTCCGGGTTCGAAATGGGTTATTCAATGGGTACTGTGTTTTTGTACAGTTGTTTTCGACCCGGATCAAACTCAATTTTTTGATTGGTTCTACGTCGCCTCCAACCCCGGAACCTCCCTAATAATAAAGTGATCCAGATTCTCGATATCACCACTGAACACCCCGAACGTCTGCTCGGGGTTTTTCTTGCTCGGCACCTGCTTCAACTCCGGGGTCACGCCATAGAAGAAGCAATAAAGCTCCCGCTCACTACCGATGGCGCCTTTGATTTCCTCGAGGAAGGCTTTGCGCTTGCGGTAGTTCTCGATCAGTTTTTTGCTCAGGTAGACGTTCACCGAGTAGGGCTTCTTGTCGAGCCAGACCTTCTTCTCGAAATCGATGCGGAAACTGGTGTTGTAGTCCTTGATGGCCTTGATCTTGCCCCAGTAAATCAGCCCTTTGTTGTCCTGCAGGTATTCGATTTTTTTGAAGAACGCGCTGTAAGAAGCCGTGTGCTCGCCAATCTTCAGCGGCATACGTTTGAGCAGGTCCTTGTTATCGAAATTCGATACGAAGCACTCCACCGGATGAGCGAAGACGTAGGTTGTGTCCGGTGCCGACTCGCGCGTCGGGTGCTCGGTAGCGCTGGTCGTGGCAGAAGGTTTCGGCTGTTCCCGAGGCGCATCGACATCCGGCATTGGGGTGGACGGCTTGCGCACATACTGACGCCGGGTCAGCAGAAGCTCTGACGGAAAGTGCTCCTCCGGTCCGTCGTCCGTTTCTGCACCTTCTGATGCCGGCGCTCTGAGGCTGACATAAGGGCAGCCTTCGATATGCCGGGTGCCGGGCAGGTTCTTGAAGTGCGGCGTGCGGATGTAATTGACGTTTTTCGCGTTGAACGTCCCCAGCCCATTCGCCTCGTCGAACGCCGTGCGACAGTCGTCGTTGGGGCACTGAAAGCGCTCCTTGGCCGAGTCGAAGTCCATGGTCTCGTCGAAGTTCAGATCGCGCACGTCATAGATCGACAGCTTGTCGTCGAGGCTGATGCAGTAGGCGGTGTCGAATTTCATGCGCGCTCGGGTCCTTGAGGGGTAGGTGGCGTATTAATAGCGGGTGGCGCGTGATGGCGCACCTGTTGATTCACGTTTGTCGCATCAACGCCCTCTGCAATTGGACAAGACCCCATAGCCTGACTAGCGTTGTGAGGTGGGTTGCATTGCTCCTTTCCTCATCCTGAGGTCTTGATTCGAGCTGACTTTTTGCCACATCTACAAGGAGGTAAGGATGTTTGGGTCGGTCGTTCTGGACGCGATTCTCGGGATGTTGGCGCTGTTCACGCTGCTGGGTATTTTCGTCACCACCCTCACTGAAATCATTCAATCGTTCTTCCAGAAGGTCCGGGCGAAGTACCTTTATAACGCCCTGAAGCTGTTGTTCACCGGCAAATTGAAGGGGCTGAACGACAGCGACCTGGCGTTCTTCCAGCAGGTGCTCGATCACCCGATGATCCAGTCCATGGCGCCGCCGGGCAATCGCCCCAGTTACCTGGACCCGGCGATGCTGGCGCAGGTGGTGATCACGCTACTGCTGCACAAAGACGACACCACGACCCTCGAT
>NZ_JBFTLU010000523.1:0-3717 GCF_056396605.1 Pseudomonas sp. 05T35 | reverse complement strand
GCAAACGTGTGCGTGTGTCGATTGTACTTTGCCGACGGTAAAGCCCGAACGGCCAGTTATACTTGCGACATTTCATGCCTGAATACGGCGATATTTATCTTCAACCACCACAAAGGGAGCGGCGGGTGAGTCTCACAGTCATTGCGCAGCGTATCGGTACAACAAGCTTTCAGCGCCTGGTGACTGGCCTTGTCTTGAGTTCCTTGTTGGTCGGTTGCTCCAGCACGCGTTCAAGCGATGTGCGAGTGGTCGATCGTAATAACGCGGCGGCCCAACGCCCCGCAGTAACCACCGGMCAATACGTGGTCCGTCGCGGCGATACCCTGTTCTCGATCGCGTTTCGCTACGGCTGGGACTACAAGGCCCTGGCGGCACGCAACAACATTCCTACGCCTTACACAATCCATCCAGGTCAGACGATTCGCTTCGATGGGCGCTCCGGTTCAACGCCGACAGAGGTGGTGACCCCGTCCGGAACAATCGCTTCTCCTTCGAGCAAATTTACCGTAACCCGGGGGCCAGCCTCGGGTGCGACCACCGCGAAACAGACGGCTGCACCGTCCGTCGCAAACAAGCCGGCACCTGCGCCACTGCCTCCGGCAGGGCCTGCGCCGACAGGCTGGGGATGGCCATCCAACGGCATTTTGATTGGAAAATTCTCTTCAAACGGTAGTTTGAATAAAGGAATTGATATCGCCGGGGATTTGGGACAGCCTGTTTTAGCTGCGTCTGATGGGACGGTGGTTTACGCCGGGAGTGGCTTGCGGGGCTACGGCGAATTGGTCATCATCAAACACAGCGATACCTACGTCAGTGCCTACGGTCACAACCGCAGGCTGTTGGTTCGGGAGGGGCAGCAGGTCAAAGTCGGACAGACAATTGCCGAAATGGGGTCAACGGGTACAGACCGGGTGAAACTGCATTTTGAGATTCGCCGACAAGGTAAACCTGTAGATCCGCTGCAATTCCTGCCACGTCGTTGATTTGTTACCAGCCTGTTCCGTCACGTAGAGGGAACAGGCTCCAGCGTTGCCAAGGATAAAGGCGTCGCTTGAGCTTGAGGTCGAACTCACCAAAGGACTATAACAATGGCTCTCAGTAAAGAAGTGCCGGAGTTTGACATCGACGATGAGGTTCTCCTGATGGAGACCGACGTCGCATCGGACGAGATGTCGAATGAAGGATCAGCTACGCCTTCAGTTCGCGCCAAATCCAGGCACTCCGCAACACTCAAGCAGCATAAGTACATCGACTACACCCGAGCGCTCGATGCTACCCAGTTGTACCTCAACGAAATCGGCTTTTCCCCCTTGTTGTCACCGGAAGAAGAAGTTCATTTTGCGCGACTGTCGCAAAGTGGCGATCCGGCTGGG
Source organism: Pseudomonas sp. 05T35 (assembly GCF_056396605.1). Taxonomy (NCBI): domain Bacteria; kingdom Pseudomonadati; phylum Pseudomonadota; class Gammaproteobacteria; order Pseudomonadales; family Pseudomonadaceae; genus Pseudomonas; species Pseudomonas sp. 05T35. The sequence goes on along the minus strand of NZ_JBFTLU010000523.1, from coordinate 2,344 downwards.
CGCAAACGCATGATTGAAAGCAACTTGCGGCTGGTGGTGAAAATCGCCCGACGCTATGTCAATCGTGGACTGTCGCTGCTCGACCTGATCGAAGAGGGCAACCTCGGACTGATCCGGGCAGTGGAAAAGTTCGACCCGGAGCGCGGCTTCCGCTTTTCGACCTACGCGACCTGGTGGATCCGCCAGACCATCGAGCGTGCAATCATGAATCAGACCCGGACTATCCGGCTGCCGATTCATGTGGTGAAAGAGCTCAACGTCTACCTTCGGGCAGCACGGGAGCTGACGCAAAAGCTCGATCATGAACCCTCACCCGAAGAAATCGCCAACCTGCTGGAAAAGCCGGTAGGAGAGGTCAAGCGCATGCTGGGCCTGAACGAGCGGGTTTCTTCGGTCGACGTCTCGCTGGGTCCGGATTCGGATAAAACCCTGCTGGACACCCTCACTGATGACCGACCTACCGATCCTTGTGAGCTGCTTCAGGATGATGACCTGTCGCAGAGCATCGATCAGTGGCTCTCGGAGCTGACGGACAAACAGCGCGAAGTGGTGATCCGCCGCTTCGGCCTGCGCGGCCACGAGAGCAGTACGCTGGAAGACGTAGGCCTGGAGATTGGCCTGACCCGTGAACGGGTCAGACAGATTCAGGTTGAAGGTCTGAAACGCCTGCGGGAAATCCTTGAGAAGAATGGCCTGTCGAGCGAGTCGCTGTTCCAGTAGCAGGAGCGCGTTCGCCTGATAACAATAAGCCCCGTCTGTTTCGGGGCTTTTTGTTATTCGTACAATTGATGTGCTGTTTAACCTTTCCTGAAGCTGCTCGGACTCTTTCGCAGGTTAGCGTAAGCCATGGCTTACTCTTTCGTAAGTGTTCGGGTTTTCTACCGTGTAGTGGTCGTCTATCTTTGTTGGCTGGATTGGATAACTGATTGATTTATAATAATATTTTTTATTATTAAACATGTCGTTTCACCCTGATTTGCTCTTGGCAGGCGATTGCTCTTGCCGGGGAACTCTTTAATATCAACCCTGTGTCGACGGATAGACACAGCCATCAAGGATGATGGTCAAGGAACATCGCAGGGACGTGATTCATCAGGACGATGAAAAGGAACACAAGGAATAGGGAAAAAATGTGGGCGGGTCATACCGCCCCTTTTTTTTTGCCCGTAGAAAAGGGTCGTAACCCCCTCAAACGCAAAAAGCCCCGCAAGGGGCCTTTTGGGAGCGCAGCTCAAGAGCGCGGCACTGATCAGCGAACGAGGTCTTTGATCTTGCCTTTAACGCCATCAAACTCTGCCGCATCCGGGTGAATCACCAGGAAGTTCGGGCCTTCGTAAAAGCGGTCCACCGGACACACTTCTACGCAGTCGGTGTACTTGCACTTGATGCAGTTGTCGGTGACGACGAAGGTCATTTCTAATTCTCTCCTCAGGCGGCGGCGTGCTGCGCCCCTTCACGGTGGGGTCGCCAGGTTTGGGAGCGATAGTCTGCAGACCAGGCTATTTGCCTGCAGCATCCCAAACCGCGCGAGATTCTAACAGCTTGCAGGCAAGTGCGTTAGATCCGTGTCTTTAATGTATAGAGCATTTCGAGCGCCTTACGCGGAGTCATGTCATCCAGATTAAGCTTGGCGAGTTCATCGAGCACTGGATGCGGCAGGCTGGCGAACATATCGCTCTGCTGCGGCGCGACCTGTTTGCCTTTGCTTGGCTGCACCGTTTCGTGAGGCAGAGCGGTGGCTTCCAGTCGACCCAGATGCTCGCGAGCCCGCAGGATCACTTCGGTGGGGACGCCGRCCAGTTGCGCAACCGCCAATCCGTAGCTCTGGCTGGCAGGGCCAGGCAGTACGTGGTGGAGGAATACGATGCGCTCGTTGTGCTCGGTGGCATTGAGGTGGACGTTGGCCACCAGCGGCTGGCTTTCCGGCAGTACCGTCAGCTCGAAGTAGTGGGTGGCGAACAGCGTATAAGCGCGCAGCTGCGCCAGGCGCTCGGCTGCTGCCCAGGCCAGCGACAGACCGTCGAAGGTGCTGGTACCGCGGCCGACCTCGTCCATCAGCACCAGGCTGCGTTCGGTGGCGTTGTGCAGGATGTTCGCGGTTTCGCTCATCTCGACCATGAAGGTCGAACGACCACCGGCCAGGTCATCGCTGGAGCCGATCCGGGTGAAAATCCGGTCCACCAGCGACAATTCGCAGCTGGCGGCAGGCACGAAGCTACCGATATGCGCCAGCAGCACGATCAGCGCGGTTTGCCGCATATAAGTGGATTTACCGCCCATGTTCGGGCCGGTAATCACCAGCATCCGCGTGCTGTCGTCCAGGCTCAGGTCGTTGGCCACGAAC
>NZ_JBFTLU010000522.1:0-2843 GCF_056396605.1 Pseudomonas sp. 05T35 | reverse complement strand
GAGTGGGCCAATACGGCTCTCCTGGACTGAAGAGCGCTGCCGATAAGTCTGTGCACCTATGCCTCGCTTCTTTGATCAACTGATGCTTTCGGAAACACAAAAAATTTGAACATCAGGAAAAGAAAGCCCGCCACCGCAAATATCGACAGTATTTGGACCCACTGATGCGGGTAACCCAGATAGTCCACCATCACGATGAGAATGGACAAATTCAATGTGTAGCCGAGACTGTGCGCAAAAATATAGCGTGCCCCCGCGCTCAGCAGATCCCCATCGTGGGAAAACGTCCACTTGCGGTTACCGATAAAACCGATAGCAGTACCCACTGCATAGAGCACGCTCATTGTGATTTTCGGAGTTCCGCCAGCATACGTAATCAATAGATAAACCATATAACCTATTGAGTTGGTGAGAAGGCCAATGACGCCATAGCGCAGCAGCTCGATGGTCGAGGCCCTATCGGGTAGTTTCGAGAGCAATTTACGCATTTACCCACGCCGCCAGACCAAATCCGGACTTTCCATAACCGTTGCCGTTGTACAGCATGTAGCGCTGTGCTTTGTGGATAAACACATAGGGATACTCGATCATCGCTGAGTCCCAATCGCCCTCCGAGACATCAATACCGCAAGCGTCCAGACACAGTTGCCAGGAATGACCGTCATGACTGCGTGCATAGCCGATTCTGTAGGTTTCACCCGCGCCACTACGATAGGAGAACCACATTTCAAAACCGATTTCTCTAGAGCCTATGACGGTTGGTCTTGAGAAGGCTTGCGCCTTTCCAATGACATAAGGAACGGCCAACCCCTGCCGAGCCCAATGATGCCCATCGATGGATGTTGCGTAGTTTAGGGTATGCAGCATCTCTCCATTACCGGCATCCCAGCTTGCGGTCGACCCGTACCACATGTCGTAGTCCCCGTTGGCACTTTGCATGACCCATGGGTAAGAAAGGCTGATGGGGTCCGTAGGGTCTGCACCCATGAAAGGTTCACGACTTTCCAGTTTCAGGGTTAGATCGGGATTGACGATGAGCCGGCCGATATCACCGCGCCAATGGCCATCTACGGGGTTTTGCCAGCCCATGAATAGCATGTACCGCACGCCGTCGACGTCATAGCAATTACCGATGCTTACTCCATCTGCAAAAAAACTGCCTTCGGCGCCATGCTCGAACATCGGTTCGTGGTGCTCACGGATTACCTGGCGAGTAATGATATCGATATCGACCGCGCCAACAGAGGAGCGATTGTCGCCGTCCCTGCCGCTGTAGTAGATCCGATAGATATCGCCCTCAAGCAAAACCGGTAAGGGATTGGCGACATGAGTCAAAAGCTTGGGATGCCGCCCGGTACTGGAAGGGCAGTAAAGCAGTCCCAATTTTTGYCAGTAGGGCGTCATATTTTCCTCAGCTTGGTGCTAGGCACTTTAGAGCGCTCTGTCGCTGATCCAACGTACAGGCCTTCGGGCTCGGCATCGCTTAATAGCAATGCGCCTGCACCGATAACGCACCGATCACCGACTTTGATATGGTCGCGCAGCGTTGCATTGACGCCTATAAAGCACTGTTCGCCAATTTCTACCCCGCCAGAAATTACCACGTGCGAGGCAATGAAGGAGTGATCCCTGATTGTGGAGTGATGGCCTATATGATTACCACTCCACAGCGTCACGTTGTTGCCGAGGGTGACAAATGGCTGAATGGTATTGTCTTCGAGAATGAAGCAGTTCTYTCCGATTCGTCCATCATTCAGGACAGTGGCATGAGAGCTGATGAAATTGGCAAATCGGTAGCCCATGGCCTTGCCGGCAAGGTACTTTTCTTTGCGCACGGCATTGAGCTTCGAGTAGCTGAGCGCAACAAATAACTCGCACTTTTCTGGCGGGTAATAGGTGGTGAGTTCCTCAAATGCGAAGACCGGAAGTCCGCAGAAAACGTTTTCGGTCAAATAAGCAGCGTCAACAGAAAAGGCAACGACTTCATAGTCCGAGTCTGAAGAGAAGTAGTAATGGGCGAGTTGCGCAATATCGCCTGCACCGAAAATAATCAGGGATTTCTTCATGGCTGCTTCCTCACCAGGATAGTGAACTCGTAGAGATCATAGTCATGAAGCAGCGCCACATTGCGTGAGTAGCGACGTTTACACAGATCGAACAGCATGCAGGGATCGGCGTAGTAAAGATAATCGCGCATCTTGTCGGCATCAGAGTAGGAGGTCAGGCAGTTGAAGGCGAATCCCAGGCGGCTGGTCTTGTCGAGTGTATCCAGAACGCTTTCGATGTAGGTCAGCCACTCTGCATCGGTCCTCCCCAGTCGGACATTAAAAATGCCGCTTGCGAAGCCGTAGTCCGCGAGTTGCACAGGCTCGCTACCGGTATGGAATTGCACAGGGGAACGATCTTTGTAGCGTAACCTTGCGGCGCTGACCATATCCTCGGACACATCGATGCCGTCATAGGAAAACGCATTGTGCCGCTCTTGCAGGAAGTCGTAGAACGCACCGTAGCCACAGCCGATATCATTGACCGAAAAGGGTGTTTGACCGTCGATGATGGTGTTGAGTTGGGCAAACCGCAGGTACTGCCCTTCTTTGCCATTCCAGTCGACTCCCTGAGGGGTTTCACCGTGCTGGGCCAACTTTGAGGAGTAGTACTCGGCCACTTCAGATAGCAGTTCAGTTTTATTGCTTTCCATGAACTTGCCTCACGATGGTGTAGGGGCGCCGTTTAGTCTCGGAAAATATCTTCGACAAATAGATACCCACGACACCTATAAAAGAAATGATCATCCCGCCCAAGAGCCAAATAGATGCCATCACCGAGGTCCATCCGTCTAGCGG
>NZ_JBFTLU010000521.1:0-2851 GCF_056396605.1 Pseudomonas sp. 05T35 | reverse complement strand
GTTCACGACCGAGGGCACTGTCCAGCCAGGTGAAAAACTCGCACAGTGCTGCGCCGTCCTGCTCCATGGCCTGACGGATATGTTCGGCATCGGCGAGGCTTTTCTGCGACTTGGCGAGGGTCGTCGGGTTCAGCCCTTCAATCAGCTTCACGCCGCTACCGAGGTTATTCAGCAAACCGCTAGTCACCCGTGCTGGATCGACTTGCAGGCTGGCGCCATTTGGCACGGCAGCCAGCGCCGAGGCCACTTCGCTGTAGTCGCGCAGGGTGACGCCGTCCTGCTCGAGGATCGCGCGCAATGGCGCATCGACCTTGCTCAGTGCGACAAACAGGGTTGCCTGCTGCTGACCGATCAGGGCGAAGGACACGAATACCGGGTTGAACGACACATCACCGCCGCGCAGGTTGAACAGCCAGGCGATGTCATCGAGGGTGGCGATGAAGTGCCAATCGGCACCACGCGCTTTCAGGCTTTCACGCAGCTTGGCGAGTTTTTCGCCACGACTGACGGTGGCCTGCGGCGGCAAGTGCTGATAGATCGGTTGGTTCGGCAGGCTTGGGCGATCGCTCCAGACTTCGTTCAACAGATCGATATCGGTGCGCAGCCGAGCGCCCCGCTCCTCAAGCTTGCTGCTCAGTGAGCGTGCCGACGCCACTGCCATCACCGCACCATCGACCGCAACCACACCCCCTTCCGGAGTTTGTTCGGCCAGCCAGTCCAGCGGGCCGGGTTGACCAGGCTGCAGTTTTACCAACTCGATGCCGCTGCCCTTGAGCTCCTTGGTCGCCTGTTCCCAGTAGCGACTGTCGGCCCAAACGCCCGCGAAGTCCTGGGTGACGATCAACGTGCCGACCGAGCCATGAAAGCCCGACAACCATTGCCGCCCCTGCCAGTAACCCGGCAGGTACTCCGACAAATGCGGATCGGCCGACGGCACCAGCAGGGCGTGGATGCCTTCCCGGCTCATCAGCTCGCGGGTATGCGCCAGGCGCTGGGGAACCGTTCCATGGGTCAAAGGCTGCGTACTCATCATGTCTCCTGCTAACCACTTTAATTTTGTTATAGGGCGCTGACTTTTAGTCTGCGCATCAGGATTGGGCGGTAGCCCAGAACGCCGGTGCACTGGCGGTTGCTGCTTTAATCAATTGTGCGGCCTGATCGATGTCCTGCTCGGTGGTGAAACGCCCAAGACTCAAGCGAATGGTCCGACCCGCTGCCCGCACGTCGTGCCCCAGGGCCAGCAGCACATGGGACGGCGCATTGCTCGCAGAGTTGCAGGCCGACGTCGCCGAAAAGGCGATCGAAGCACTCAAGGCCTGGGAATTGAACTCGCCCTCATTGAAGGTCAGGCTCAGGGTATGGGGAATGCGTTGGGTCGGGCTGCCGTTCAAGCGTAGACCGGCAATACCGCTGAGCTGCCCAAGCAAGCGCTCGCGCAGACGGGCGATAATCGCCGCCTCTTCAGCAAAGTGTTCAGCCGCCAGCGCAAAGGCTGCGCCCATGGCTGCGATCTGATGAGTGGCCAGGGTCCCGGAGCGTAAACCGCCCTCGTGTCCACCACCATGGATCTGCGCCTGCAAGCGCTGCTGGGCACGCGGGCCGACGTAGAGCGCACCGATCCCCTTGGGACCGTAGATCTTGTGTGCGGAAAACGACATCAGGTCCACCGGCCATTGGGCCAGATCAATCGCTACCTTGCCCGCGCCCTGCGCGGCGTCGACGTGAAACAGCGCGCCGTGCTCACGCACCCGCTGACCGATGGCCGGGATGTCGTTGACGGTACCGAGTTCGTTGTTGACCAGCATCAGCGACACCAGAAAGGTGTCTTCGCGCAACGCCTCGCTGACCGCTTGGGCAGTGATCAGGCCTTCGGCATCCGGCAGCAGATACGTCACGGCGACCCCGGCATCCTGCAATTGCCTGGCGGTATCGAGGATCGCCTTGTGCTCGATCTGGCTGGTGATGATGTGCCCGCCGGACTGGCCGCGGGCCTGGGCCACGCCTTTGAGGGCGAGGTTGTTGGATTCGGTGGCGCCGGAAGTCCAGACGATCTGCTGCGCTTGCGCTCCCACCAGATCAGCGACTTGCTGGCGCGCCTGCTCGACCGAACGCCTGGCCTGCTGGCCATAAGCGTGGGAGCTGGAGGCCGGATTGCCGAAGTTACCGCTGAACCCCAGACAGTCGACCATCACCTGAATGACCCGCTCATCCACCGGAGTGGTGGCGGCGTAATCAAAATACAAAGGACGCTTATTCATAAAAAAGACTCGCAGAGCTTGTTCCGGGATCAGGTGTATTCGCTGAAAGCGCCGCACTGGAGGTGGTGTTAAAACTGCGGGAAATCAGCAATACCTGATCGGATGCCGTTAAAGAAGTACGACTTCATTTCAAAGTGCGTAGGAACGCTCCTGAAGTCGAGCTTAACAGGCATCGGACACCGGGTTGAAGCGCAAGTCAGCTAAAGCTTTCGTGCAGCATCGGATACAGCGAAGCGACCAGCAGCAGGGCCATGCCCCAGTTGAAGACCCGCAACCAGCGCCGATCACGCAGGACATTGCGCAACAGGCTGCCGCAAGCCGCCCAGACACTGACGCTCGGCAGGTTGATAATGGCGAATACTGCAGCGATGACGATCACATTGGTGAAATAGCCCTGCAGCGGTGTGTAGGTGCTGATTGCACCAATTGCCATGATCCAGGCCTTGGGGTTGACCCACTGAAACGCCGCCGCGCCCCAGTAGCTGATAGGCTTGGCGTGACCTTGTTCGGCTTCGGGGGCAGGACCCGAATGGGCGATTTTCCACGCCAGGTACAGCAGATAGGCCACGCCGACATAGCGCAGCACGCTATAC
>NZ_JBFTLU010000520.1:0-2873 GCF_056396605.1 Pseudomonas sp. 05T35 | reverse complement strand
CACTGATGCTTGCGCAACATTAACTCGACAGGCACATCGTCAGGATGAGGAATAAAGCGCCCCATGAACACAGACTCCAAGTGTCGGTCATTCGACAGTGCTTCACCCAGTATAGTTGTCGAATGCGAGCTGACTGATTTCGATGCCGACCAGCGGCTGTTGGCGATGAGTGGTGTGTCGCTGGTGATTTTTACCAGCGTCGGCTGTTCCAGTTGCCGTTGGGCGCGCCAGCAGTTGCCGGAACTGGAGCTTGATGTCGATCAGCTGTGCTGGATCGACGCGGGGAACAACGGTGGCGTGGTGGAGCGTTATCAGGTCTTTCATTTGCCCGCGTTGTTTGTCGTGCGTGATGGCGAGTTTTATGGGGCGCTACAGTCGCGTCTGGCCCGCACCGAACTGAATGCTGCGTTGGGGCAGGCGCTGAGTCGAAATCCAGAGGAGTTGCCATGACGGGCACAGCAGTTGAAAAGCCGAGAATCGGCATTATCGGCACCGGGGCGATCGGTGGCTTTTACGGCGTGATGCTGGCTCGGGCCGGGTTGGATGTGCACTTTCTGTTGCGCAGCGAGTTTTCAGCGGTCGCCAAGCGCGGCCTGCAACTCAACAGCGTGCCCTATGGTGCGTTGACCTTGAATCCGGTTCAGGCGTATTCGTCGGCCGACGATATGCCGCTGTGCGACTGGTTGCTGGTCGGCGCGAAAACCACCAGCAACGCCGGGCTTGCACCGGCGATCATCAAGGCCGCGGCGCCGGGGGCGAAGGTCCTGTTGCTGCAAAATGGTCTGGATGTCGAAGACAGCCTGCGTGATCTGTTACCCGACTCCCTGCACTTGTTGGGTGGTTTGTGCTTTATCTGCGTGCATCGCTCGGGTCCCGGAGTGATCGAACATCAGGCATTCGGTGCGGTGAACGTGGGTTATCACAGTGGACCGGCGCTTGATGACGAGACGGCGCGTCAGGCGATTGTCGAGCAAGGGGCGGGGCTGTTTCGTACCGCCGGTCTTGAATCGCAGGCGATGGTCAACCTTCAGCAGGCGCGTTGGCAAAAACTGGTCTGGAATGTTCCTTACAACGGTTTATCGGTCTTGCTCGGCGCGAGCACGACACCGCTGATGGCCGATGACAGCAGCCGTGAACTGATTCAGGCGTTGATGGCGGAAGTGGTGACGGGCGCACTTGCCTGTGGCCACAGCATGCCGCCGGGGTATGCCGAGCACCTGTTCAAGGTCACTGAAAAAATGCCGGACTACTGGCCGAGCATGTACCACGACTACCAGCATAAACGGCCACTGGAATTGGCCGCGATTTATGCGCGGCCACTGGCCGCCGCCAAGGCCGCCGGTTGCGAGTTGCCGAAAGTCGAGGCCTTGTATCAGGCCTTGAGTTTTGTCGATCGGCATAACGGTTAAGTCGTTTCACCCGGGGGGAGCAGCATGGCAAAAGGGATAGGCGACAAACTGGTGCTGGCGATTTCTTCGCGGGCACTGTTCGACCTGAGCGAAAGCCACAAGCTCTATCTGGCGAGCGGCGTCGAGGTTTATCGGCAGTATCAGATCGAGCACGAAGATGAAATCCTCGAGCCGGGTGATGCGTTCCCGCTGGTGCAAAAACTGTTGAACCTCAATACCAGCCTCGGTCGGGCGCGGGTCGAGGTGGTGCTGGTGTCGCGCAATAGCGCAGACACCGGTTTGCGAGTCTTCAACTCGATTCACCATTACGGCCTGACGATTTCCCGCGCAGCGTTTGTTGGCGGGCGCAGTCCGTATCCCTACCTGAAGGCCTTCGGCTGCGATCTGTTTCTCTCCACCCACGCCGATGACGTACGCAGTGCCCTCGATGCCGGCTTCGCGGCGGCGACTATTCTGTCGGGCGGTGCGAGCCGCGCTGCGAGCGAGGAATTGCGCATTGCCTTCGATGGCGACGCCGTGTTGTTTTCCGATGAGTCGGAGCGGGTGTATCAGTCGGATGGCCTCGAAGCGTTTCAGGCCAACGAGCGTGAAGCCGCTCGCGAGCCATTGCGTGGTGGGCCGTTCAAAGGCTTTCTGGCAGCGCTCAATCTGTTGCAGCGCGAGTTTCCTGATGACAGCTGCCCGATCCGCACTGCACTGGTGACCGCGCGTTCGGCACCGGCCCACGAGCGGGTAATCCGTACCTTGCGCGAGTGGGATATTCGACTCGACGAATCGCTGTTTCTCGGCGGACTGGCGAAATCGGCGTTTCTTGAAGCCTTCGCCGCCGACGTATTTTTCGATGACCAGGCAGGCCACTGCGAGTTGGCGCGTGAGGTGGTCGCCACCGGTCACGTCCCTCACGGCATCAGTAATGAACTGAAGATTTAAGCCCAACGTTCAATGCCTTGCGCAGAACGTCGTATCGCTGTGGCGCTGCTAAGCTGAATTAATCGCCGCCATCTTTGCATTCGAGGAGATCAAATGATCCATTCGATGCTGTATGCCACTGACCTCGGCCTGTACGCACCCTTTGTGATGCAGCATGCATTGGCATTGGCACGAACATTCAAAGCCGATCTGTACGTGGTACACGCAGTTGAGCCCATGGGGCTTTTTGCCGAATCGGTGTTGCAGAGCTATCTCGACGAGCAAGCCTTGAATGAATTTCACAGTCAGGGTTTGAACACGGTGATGGCCAATATCGAGCAGCGGGTATTCGACAGCTTCCGCGAAGAGTTGGGGGAGGGGCAGCAGGACCTGGAGCTGATTCAATCGGTCAGAGTGTTCCAGGGCGATCCGTCGCAGGTCATTCTTGATCAGGCACAGAAACTCTCGGTGGATTTGTTGATCCTAGGAAGTCACAGCCATGGGGCCGGTGGAGAAACACCGTTGGGACGGACTGCTGCGCGTGTGCTGCAGTTG
>NZ_JBFTLU010000519.1:0-3410 GCF_056396605.1 Pseudomonas sp. 05T35 | reverse complement strand
CAACAACTCCTCGACTACCGCGCTCTCGCGCTCGCTGCTGTAGTCGGTAGTTGCCAGCAACAGGTTGTAACCACGTAAACGCGCAGCGCGTTCCATCGCCTGAATCTGCTCAGCGAACACCGGGTTAAGGAGATTGGGAACCACCACACCGATCAAGTTGGTGGTTTGCAGGCGTAGTTGACGACCAAGACGGTTGGGCCGAAAACCCAATTCGCGCGCTGCAGCAAATACTTGTTCTCGAGTGGCCGGACGTACCACTTCGGGGGAGGCAAAGGTTCGCGCTGCGGTCGCCCGCGAAACACCTGCCAGCCGTGCAACCTCTTTCAAATCAGTCATTGTCACTCGCTTGAGATCGATCTCATTGGCGAGAAGATTACTCAGCGAACATGGCGTTCCTGCGATAGACAGATGACATTTCGATGTCAGGAATTGACGCTCAATGATGCGCGTCAGACGTCGGGTCGCGTAATCCGTGCGCGACCCGACGGGGTTGAGACGTGCTTAGATCCGGATGATCTGGGTGATGTGCGGTTTGCCGTTAATAGGCGCGTAAATTTCCACGACCGCTTGCCAGCTGTTTGGCGAACCAGGCTGCGTTGCTTGCGCCTGATAACGATAGTTGGTGCCGTTGACGACCTGGGTGGAAACCAGTTCAGCCGTGTAGTGCACACCCACGAGCCCGGCCAGGGCTTCATCGAATACTTCCTGATCCTTTGGAGTCAGTTCGTGATAAGGAGTCCATCCGCCAACGAGATTCTCTTGAGCCGACATACGATATATCTCCATATATAAGTTCCTACTCGTCTGGCTTTTCGGAGTTCGCCCCGTTTATTTGATGGTTTCCGGAATCCATTGTGCTGCAACGCAGGCCATCAAGTGGCAGGCATGCGCGAACGTATGGCCATGGAGGAAAAGGTAGTAGTCGCCAGCTTCAGATCCTTGTCCCTGATAGAAACAGCCATCAATGAACGATGACTGCCAGACCTCCATGTCTTGTCAGCGTCGGCTCTGCTTGTCGTGCATGCCGCTGGATGGCTTTAAGCTATCAAACTCAAGTGGAATGTATGTCCGCATTTGACTGTGCGAGATGTAAGGCATTGGCTATTCATAAATGCGTAATCGCGCTCATCAGTTATTTGCGAGCTGAGCCACTTCGCTGGACGACACAAGCGTCTTCAGTGACGCATCAAACTGCTTCAGCGCGTTCAATTGCATTTCGGTTTGCTTGTCGATCTGCGCGGCTATCTCTGGCGCCGCTTTGCCATGAACCCAGACCGAAGGCATTTGCTGTTCTCGCGAGCCTTCGGCCTTGCCGATGTACTGCAGGTTCGAGTCGTAGAACTTGGCCATGAATCGCGCTTCCACCTGGTTGTTGCGCTTGGACACCAGACGGCTGTAGGTGTCCAGCATCACCACCACGTCCGGATGAGCATGCACCACCGCGTCGAGGTTGTCGTAGACGGTCACCGAGGCGAACTCTTTCTGTAGCGAACCCATGAGCCAGTTGATCGCGAGTTTCGGATCTGAGCTGTTGACGAACGCGTTGCTGATGCGTGAGTCGAGCGCGGGGTTCTTCGCGCCGTTCAGCGCTACCGAATGGTACTGCTCCAGGTATTCGAGGGTGTTGAGGGTGTTTTCGCTGTAGAGCACACCCACCGATTGAGCGTGCTGCAGGCCGATGGTGCTGTCGACCACGGGTAAAAAGTGGCAAGACTGTTCCGCCGCGTAGGTCGGTGCTGTGGCGGCTACACTGCCGGTCAAAACGGCGACAAGTGCCAGCAAAGTAGAGATTCTCATCGCGCAGTTCCTTCAGAAGCGGCTTCGGTATGGCGCCATCTTCCTCCTTTGCCGGAAAAACAGAACTTGCATTCCTTGATGACAACTATCGACTGAACGAATGATAGGAAGCCTATGAGCTACTGTTGTGATGAGCGTGGCCAGGCTATACCTCACCTGTCGGTATCGTTTGTCATCAAATGCCAAGTCGCTGACGCTCAATGAAAAGCAGTCGCTTTGCGCGTGGCGATACTGGCTTGCTGATCGAAGTCGGTCAGTTAATTGAAAACCCATTTACGCATTACATCGGATACCTCTCCTCCCCCATCGCTGCATCTGGGGGTGCTGTCAGATACATCTCAGTAAAAAAAACAAAGAGAGAACAGCATGAAGTTCAGTCTTGTTGATAACGGCAACCCGAGTCGCCGGCGCGTTCTACGCGATGCCTTCGCCCTGGCTTTGGCAGCTTCGCCATTGGCCAACCTTGCCAGGGCAGCCGACGAAACACCGGAAGAAGTGACCTTTGCTGCCGGGCCACGGCCGCTGGTGCAATACCCGCAAAAACGTCCGTTGACCCTGGTGACCACCCGCCCGCCGCACCTTGAGACGCCATTCCCCGTCTTCAACGAAGGGCCTATCACACCGAATGACGCGTTTTTTGTGCGTTACCACCTGGCCAATATCCCTACCAGCATCGATCCGGACAGTTACCGCCTGACGATCAAGGGCTCGGTCAACACACCGCTGTCGCTTTCCCTTGCAGAACTCAAGACTCTGGCCGAACCGGTAGAAGTGGTGGCCGTCAATCAATGCTCAGGTAACAGTCGCGGCTTCTCGATGCCACGCGTATTCGGTGCTCAGTTGGGCAATGGCTCAATGGGTAATGCCCGCTGGGTAGGGGTACCGCTCAAGGCAGTATTGGAAAAGGCCGGGGTGAAAGCCGACGCCCGGCAAGTGACCGGTACGTACTGGGTCAAGCACCTGAGTGAGATCGAAGTCGTCGACCATACCTACGACGGTTTCTTCATGGCTAAAGGCTACCGCGTTCCGGACAACGATTGTTTCTGCATTGCCCCCGGCACCACTGCGGCGCAAACGACGCCGATTTCCAGGTTGCCTGTACGCAGCTTCATCACCAGCGTCAAACACGGCGATGTGTTGCCGTTGAAAAAAAGCGTGCTGCTCAAGGGCATTGCGTTCGACGGTGGCGTTGGGGTCAACAAGGTGGAAGTGTCGATCGACGGCGGAAAAAGTTGGCGCGAAGCCAGGCTTGGGCAGGATCTTGGCCGTTTCTCCTTCCGTGAGTGGACGCTGCCGATCACCTTCACCAGCAAGGGCGCCACACAGTTGATGGTGCGGGCCAGTAACAGTGCGGGTGAGACGCAGCCGTTGCGAGCCGACTGGAACCCCGGTGGCTACCGCCGCCACGTTGTAGAAACCAGCCACGTGACCGTTGCCTGAGGGGGCTCCGCATGAAACGCATGACCACCCTGCTCTRCGCAGTTCAGGTTTGTTTGGCTACCTTGGCTAACGCAGCGCCACTATCGATCACCTTGCCGCCCGAAACGGCTGTGTTCAAACCCAGTGCCCTGCCCGGCTACCCATTGGCTCAACAGAAGTGCTCAACCTGCCAT
>NZ_JBFTLU010000518.1:0-4872 GCF_056396605.1 Pseudomonas sp. 05T35 | reverse complement strand
GACCCGGGAGCTGCGGGTCCGTTCGGAGGTCGGGATCATTCTGATCACCGGCCGCAATGATGAAATCGACCGCATCGTCGGCCTTGAATGCGGCGCCGATGACTATGTGATCAAACCCCTTAATCCACGCGAACTGGTGTCCCGGGCAAAAAACCTGGTACGACGGGTTCGTCATGCCCAAATGCCGCAACCGGTTGCAGCGATCCCTCGGCCGGTCAAGCAGTTCGCCGCCTGGGCCCTGGACACCGACCGCCGACGGCTGATCGACCACGCCGGCAGCGAAACGATGCTGACCCATGGAGAGTACCAGTTGCTCAGCGTATTCCTGCGCAACAGCGGCCACACCTTGAGTCGCGACCAGTTGATGGACCAGATCCGCAACCGCGAGTGGGTGCCTAACGATCGTTCCATCGATGTGCTGGTCGGGCGTTTGCGGCGCAAGTTGAACGACGATCCGGCCGAGCCGCAATTGATCATCACCATCCACGGCGCCGGTTACCTGTTCACCGCCAGCGTCGCGGCCTGAGCCGTATGTTGCGGCTGTTTGGGCTGATGTTGGCGCTGTTGTCCAACAGCGCGATAGCGGCGGAGAAGGTTCGCTACTGCGACTATCCGGTGTACCCGCCAATCTCCTGGAGCGACGGTAAACAGGTCCGCGGCCTGGCCCCCAGCGTGGTGAAAAACCTTTTCGGGCAACTGGGCTACGAGGTCGAGTCCGTCGTGCTGGGCAACTGGAAACGCTGCCTGCTGGACGCTGCCGAAGGCCGGGTCGACGTGGTGCTGGCCTACAGCACTGTGCAACGCGAGCAGAGCATGGTGTTTTCGACGGTGCCGGTGTTGCGCGAAGAGGTCGCGCTGTTCACCAATCGTCAGCACCCGGTGAAGTTCGAACGCCTGGAGGACCTGGCCAACTACCGGGGCGGGTTGTTGTTCGGTGAAAGCTACGGCGTGGATTTCGACCGCCTGGTCGCCCAACACCAGAACATCGAATGGGTGTCCGACAGTAGCCAGAACTTCGGCAAACTGATTCGCGGGCGCATCGACTTCATCACCTCGGAACGGCGCACCGGGCAGTTGTACGTCGAAAACCTGCCAGGGGCGCAAGACATCGTGGCCTTGCCGAATGCCTTGAGCGTGGATTATCTGCGGGTTGCGGTGTCACGCCGTTCTCCGCTGGCCAGCCGCATGCCGGACATCGATGCGCAGTTGAAGCGGATGGTCGATGCCGGGGAAATCGACCGTTGGCTGAACGAAAGTGAAGTGACCTATCGCGACATGATCAAACTGCCGGCAGATGCGCAATGATTCGCGCACGGCCCGGTGGACTGTTGCGGCGCCTGCTGCTGTTCATTCTGTTGTTCAGCCTGTGCTTCACCATGCTGGCGAGTACCGTGCAACTGTATTTCGAATACCGCCGCGAGATGCGTGACATCGACTCGCGCATGGAGCTGATTCGCGCCGGTTACCTGGCCAGCCTGGAACGCAGCCTCTGGGACCTGAACCAGGAACAGTTGAATGTGCAACTGCGCGGTCTGGTGGATTTCTCCGTCTGTTATGGATGAGCGTGTTTCTCTGCGGGCTGGCGGTGGCCCTGTCGGGACTGTTTTACCGTCTGGTCACGCGGCACCTGCAAGTCATGGCCGGGTTTGCCCGGCGCATCGCCGCCGGTGACTGGCATGAGCCTTTGCATCTGGACAAGAGCCGCAGCGCCAACGAAGACGAAATCGACACGGTGGCTCATGCGCTGGACGATATGCGCCGGGCGATCCTCAGTGACATTGATCGGCGCGAAACCGATCGCCTGGCGTTGCAGAATAACCGCGATGAGCTGCTGAGAATGGTCGAGCGCCGCACGGCCAGCCTGATGCGCGCCAAGGACGAAGCCGAAGCGGCCAACCTCGCCAAGTCGCGGTTCCTGGCGACCATGAGCCACGAACTGCGCACGCCGCTCAACGGCATCCTCGGCATGGCCGAGTTGCTGCGCGGTGCCAGTCTTGGCGAGCGCGACGGCAAACGTCTGGATGCGCTGTACAAGGCTGGCGAAGGGTTGCTGACGATTCTCAACGAAGTGCTGTATTTCGCCCGGCTGGAAGAGGGTGAAACCCACCCGGAGCCGGTCGACTTCTCGATCCGGCACTTGCTCGACGAGGTGCTGACGCTGCTGGAGCCGCGCGCGCTGAGYAACGACACAACACTGCACTGCCGCATCGATCCACCGGTCGCCGACAGGCATCACGGCGCCGAGCAGTTCTTGCGTCAGGTGCTGAGCAACCTGCTGGCCAACGCGATCAAGTTCACCGAGGGCGGGCGGGTCAGCGTCGAAGTCACGTTGCTGGCGCAAGATTCGGGACAAACCGGCCAACGGCTGCGGCTGAGCGTGACTGACGACGGCATCGGCATTGCTCCGGCGATGCAGGCAAAGATTTTCGAACGTTTCACTCAGGCCAGCGAAGATGTTGCGCAACGCTTTGGCGGTACCGGGCTCGGCCTGGCCATCAGCAAGCATTTGGTGGAGCAACTCGGCGGACGGATCGGTGTTCAGAGCGAGAGGGGGCAGGGTAGCTGTTTCTGGTTCGAGCTGACGTTGCAACCGGCCACCGGCATGAGCAATGTGGTATCGAGCAGCGCAGCGGGTCACATGCTGAACGTTCTGGTGGTCGAGGACGTGGCGCTGAACCGTGACGTGGTCAGCGGCTTGCTGCAACGCGACGGGCACCAGGTCTGGCTCGCCGAAGAGGCCGAACAGGCGCTGGCGCAATGCGCGAGCCAGACCTTCGATTTGATCCTGCTCGATGTGCACCTGCCGGGTATCAGCGGCGTCGAGCTGTGCAAACTGATTCGCAGCAGCGCCGGGCCGAACCGTCATAGCCGGATTTTTGCCCTGACGGCCAGCGTGCAACCGGCGTTGGTGCGCGGTTATCTGGATGCCGGCATGGACGGCATTCTCGCCAAACCCTTGAAGCTCGAAAACCTGCGGCAGGCGCTGGCCGGGCAGTCGCCAATTCCCGAGCCGCACCCCGATGACGAGGCGATGGATTGGCCGCTGTTACAGACTCACCGGACCTTGCTCGGTGAACAGAAGGTTCAGGGCTTGCTCGCGGTGTTGCGTCATTCGATCACTCAGCATCAAGAGGCGCTAACGGAGGCCATCGAGGCCGACGATTGCACCGAAGTCGCCCACCTGGCCCATCGCTTGGCCGGCAGTAGCGACTCATTGGGCTTTCGCGCACTGGCCAATGTGCTGCGTTTGTTGGAAGAGGCGGCGCTGGTCAACGATGAGTCGGCGTTGCGGGCGTTGGCACCGCAGGTGCATGAGCAATTGCAGCGTTCGCAACAGACGCTGGCCGAGCTGTTGAACGCCTGACATACAAGATCGTTACGACTTTTTACATCTTTGATCTTTACGTTCAACGTGAACTTACACGGGTTTCCAATAATCGACGCAACCGCCGTCAGCGCGGTCTTCGAAGCTTATTGGAGATAATAATAATGAACTGCCGTAAAGCTGATCCTTCCCAGCGTCATGACGTCCTGTCATCCGCCGCGCACCTCGCCGACTACTGAGGTGCCGACATGAGCGAAATTATCGAACGCAAAGGCATCCAACTGACCCGTGCCCTGAAAAGCCGGCACATATTCATGCTCTCGCTGGGCGGCGTGATCGGCACCGGGCTGTTCATGGGCTCTGGCGTGACCATCAACCAGGGCGGTCCGGTGGGGGCGATTCTGGCCTACCTGGTCGCCGGCTTCCTGATGTACCTGGTGATGGTCTGCCTCGGTGAATTGTCGGTACAGATGCCRGTGTCCGGTTCGTTCCAGACCCACGCCACCAAGTTCATCGGCCCGRCCACCGGGTTCATGATCGGCTGGGTGTACTGGATGAGCTGGGCGTCCACCGTCGGCCTGGAATTCACCGCGGCCGGGATGTTGATGGTGCGTTGGTTCCCGACAGTGCCGATCTGGTACTGGTCGGCGCTGTTCGTGGTCGTCTTGTTCGGGCTGAATGCATTGGCCACTCGTGCTTTCGGTGAAGCGGAATACTGGTTCTCCGGAATCAAKGTTGCGGCGATTCTCGGTTTCATCGTGGTCGGCGTCCTGGTGATCTTCGGCGCGATCCCGCTGACCAGTGGCGCACCGGCGCCGATGATGAGCAACCTGATCGGCGACTCGTTGTTCCCCAACGGCTTGCCCGCAGTGTTCGCGGTGATGATGACCGTGGTGTGTTCGACATGGTCGGCATTCCTTACGCTGCCGACTTGATGAACTTCGTGATCCTCACGGCAATTTTGTCGGTTGGTAACTCCGGTCTGTACGCTTCGACCCGGATTCTATGGGCCATGTCGAAGACCGGAATGGCGCCGAAAAGTCTCTCGCCGTTGAGCAAACGCGGCGTGCCATTACGGGCGCTGAGCATCACCTTGTGCTTCGCGCTGGTGTCGCTGATGACCAGTTTCATCGCTGCCGACACCTTGTTCATGGTGCTGATGGCGGTGAGTGGGATGTCCGGCACCGTGACCTGGATCGTCATTGCACTGGCGCAGTACAAGTTCCGCCGCGCCTATATCCGCGATGGCGGCAAGCTCAGCGACCTGAAATACCGTGCGCCGTGGTTCCCGCTGCTGCCAATCCTTTGCATTGCCTTGTGCTGCTCGCTGTTCGTATTCCTGGCCATGGATGAAACCCAGCGTCCTTCGCTGTATTGGGGCTTTGGGTTCATGGCGCTGTGTTACGGCGCGTATTTCCTGATTCACCGCAAACGCCAAACGGTGTTGGCGCCGAGCCTGCCGACCGTTTGATTCCTTGATTTAGCGCATTCCCTGTGGGAGCGAGCCTGCTCGCGATAGCGGCGTGACAGTCAACATTGATGCCGAA
>NZ_JBFTLU010000517.1:0-2904 GCF_056396605.1 Pseudomonas sp. 05T35 | reverse complement strand
ACTTTGGTCTTGAGCATGCCGGTGGTCTGAGCCGAGACGTCGATAACCGCATCTGCCAAGCGCTGGGTGTTGAGGATACGACAGATATTGGCCGTTTCCTGCCTGTTGCGAGCTGGCTAGAAACGGTCCGAATCAGTCAGTCTAGATAAACTGGATTTGAAAGTTTATGGGGATATCCATTAACTGGTTCTGTCCTAGGAAATGACTACAAACATCTCAATCCCGGCAGAATTTTCCGACAGCTTTTCAAGGTTGCCGGGTGGGAAGGTCTGTGGATAACCTCCGGGTGTCGCTGCCAATTCAGCGGCCGGGTTTAGCGACCCGAACAGGTATAGGTGCTACAGCACCCCAAATCTTTGTTGCAGGTGTTTTTTTATGCCCGCAATATCGCGTCTTGGCGGYTGTGCGTGGGAGACCTTCGGGTCTGCCGGGCTCCTATATCCCCGGTTCGCTAACCTGCGTACGGTCGCCACCTTTACTTGTTTAGCGACGAGTGATGGTGGTTCCAACTCAGGTATAGGAGATTCACCATGCACAAGGTCACTCCAAATCCACCAGAAACCCCAGGCACTTCCCCTTACGCCTCCACCGATTCCAAAAAACTCCACGACGCCGCCGAGCGGGCGCTGGATCATTACCTCAAGCCGCCGTTTGTTGAGGCGCCGCTGTCCGATAAGCGTCCTTCCAATATTTTTACGGTGATTCCTGATCTGGATAACGAGACGCTGTTGGCGCATGCCTCGGAAACGTTGGCGTCGTTGAATGTGCTGGCCAGTGATTTGGCGTTTGAGCTGGAGGGCACGCGTCGGCATGTGGCGTTGGCGATTCAGCAGATGATTTCGTTGGGGGAATTGTTGGTGAATCGGGCGTTGGATAATTTTGATCAGCCGGAGAGCGGTAGCACTGGGTTCTGAAGACAGAGTGCTTCTGTGGCGAGGGAGCTTGCTCCCGCTCGAGCGCGTAGCGGTCGCAAATCCAGCAAGCGTGGTGTGTCTGGTGCAACTCGATTGCAGGTTTTGGGGCTGCTCCGCAGCCCAGCGGGAGCAAGCTCCCTCGCCACGGGTTGAGTGTTCAGTGAAATCAAGCGGCGCGTTCTTTCAGGTATTCCGTGTCTGCAGGGTTTGCGAGGACTTCGTCCGAACGCGGCCCGCCTCGAACGCAGCCTCGCGGGCTCGGCAGCTGCTACAGGGGAACGTGTCGATCCTGAAATCCCTTGTCATCGGAATCGAGCGGCATTCCCCATTCGGGTTGTCGGGTTTGTAACAGGACAGCAATCGGCGGGACAGTTGGGCTGTGCCAGAATAGGTGATCCATTTTTTCAGGAACGCCCATGGACGCTGCCAAACCCGCTCTGATTCGCGAAACCTTTCCCGTCGGCCCTTTGCAGTGCAATTGCACGATCATCGGCGATCCGATCACCAAGAAGGCCATCGTTGTCGATCCGGGTGGCAATCATGAGTTGATTCTGGCGCGGCTGGAGGCGTTGGGGTTGAAGGTGGTGAGCATCATTCATACGCACGCGCACCTGGATCACTTTCTGGCCTCGGGTCAGTTGAAGGAGAAAACCGGCGCAACGTTGCACCTGCATAAAGAGGATCAGTTCCTTTGGGACAATCTGGAGATGCAGTGCCAGATGTTCGGTGTGCCGTACACGCCGGTGCCGTCGCCGGATCGTTGGTTGGCCGATGATGAAGAGCTGGCTTGCGGTTGTGGCGTGGCGTTGCACACGCCGGGGCATACGCCGGGTTCCATGAGCTTTTGGTTTTCCGAGGCTAAGCTGCTGATTGCCGGCGACACGCTGTTTCGTCGCGGGGTAGGGCGTACGGACTTGTGGGGCGGTGATCAGGCGACCATCGTGCGTTCGATCAAGCAGCGTTCGTACACCCTTGATGAAGAGGAGACAGTCATAACCGGACACGGTCCCGATACTCGTCTGGGTGATGAAATGCGTGAAAATCCTTTTGTGCGGGCCTGATTTTCCGGGCTGTGGAACGACCTGATGGAATTTTTGCTGCAGGCCGTGTTCCAACGCCGGCACGGGTCTATTGCCAACGTCCGTTGCACCACAGAATGTAAAAGTAGGAGCTCTCCATGTTCACCTCGAGTCGTTTGATTATTGTCGCTACTGCCGTGGCCATGCTGGCTGGCTGTGCGAACCAGAACCCGTATGACAACCAGGGTCAGGCCGACAGCGGCTCCACGGGCATGAGCAAAACCGCCAAATACGGTGGCCTGGGTGCGCTGGCCGGTGCGTTGGCCGGTGCTGCCATCGACCACAACAACCGTGGCAAGGGCGCGCTGATTGGCGCCGCTGTTGTCGGTGCTTCCGCTGCCGGTTATGGCTACTACGCTGACCAGCAGGAAAAGAAACTGCGCGCCAGCATGGCCAACACCGGGGTTGAAGTGCAGCGTCAGGGCGATCAGATCAAGCTGATCATGCCGGGCAACATCACGTTTGGTACCGACTCGGCGAACATTGCTCCAAGCTTCTACCAGCCGCTGAACAACCTGGCCGGTTCGCTTAAAGAGTTCAATCAGAACCAGATTGAAATCGTCGGCTACACTGACAGCACCGGCAGCCGTCAGCACAACATGGACCTGTCCCAGCGTCGTGCTCAAAGCGTGGCAACTTACCTGACGTCGCAAGGCGTGAGCGGTGCCAACCTGTCGGCGCGTGGTGCCGGTCCGGATAACCCGATTGCCAGCAATGGCGATGTGAATGGTCGGGCGCAGAACCGTCGTGTAGAGGTTAACCTCAAGGCGATTCCGGGTCAGCAGTATGGCCAACCTGCCCAGCAGCAAGGTCAGCAGTACCAGTAACAAAAAACCTGACTGAACCCCAGGTGTAGAAAGCCCGCCCGATTCTCAGCAGATCGGGTGGGCTTTTTTTTGTCTGTTAGGGCC
>NZ_JBFTLU010000516.1:0-2919 GCF_056396605.1 Pseudomonas sp. 05T35 | reverse complement strand
CCTTACCCGGGCTACCAAACCCGATCGCTGATAATCAGCGACACGGAAACGATAGAGGCGAGGACCAAAGCGCACAAGCCGGCGGATTCTGGCGCAGGTGTAGGCCATGACGCAAGGCGTTGTAGCCTCTGATGGGCACTGCGTAGGCAAGCTTAAACACCCGTCGTAGCAGCTGCCGAGCCTGCGAGGCTGCGTTCGGCTGCGAAGCAGTCGTAAAATCAGGCAACACGTTCGTTTTGATCGTACGTTAACCCTGTGGGAGCGAGCCTGCTCGCGATGACGGTTTTACATTCGGCAGTAATAGTTACTGTCACACCGCTATCGCGAGCAGGCTCGCTCCCACAAGGGGCTTTTGCTGCTGACAGTTTCTGACAGTGGCCTCTGCTAAGCTCCGTCAACCTTCATTCCACAGAGCAGGCTGATCGTGTCGCGTACCAGTCGGTTGTTGACCTTGTTGCAAGTGCTGCGCGGTAAAAGTCGTCCGGTGACGGCGGCGACACTGGCCAGCGAGTTGGAGATCTCGGAGCGCACGCTGTACCGCGATATCGCCGAACTGACGGCCCTCGGTGCGCCAATATTCGGCGAGGCGGGTATCGGCTATGTGCTGCGCAGCGGTCTGTTTCTGCCGCCGTTGATGCTCAATGCCGACGAGACGGAAGCAGTGGTGCTGGGGTTGCGTTATGTCGATCAGCGTGGCGATGAGGTGTTGAGCAAGGCCGCCGCCGATGCGTTGGCGAAGATTGCCGCCGTATTGGCGCCGGACGCTCAGGAAGCCTTGCGCAACCCGACGGTTTTGCCGGGGCCACCGGGTTACGGTTATCCGCAAAACGCTGTGGAATTGAATGTGTTTCGCCAGGCGATTCGTGCGCAGGCCAAGTTGCATATCGATTACGCAGACGTGAACAAAACCCCTAGCCAGCGGTTGATCTGGCCGTTGGCACTGGGTTTTCTGAATGAGGCACGGGTGATCGTTGCCTGGTGCGAGTTGCGCGGGGATTATCGAACCTTTCGTACCGACCGGATTGCCGCCGCCCAAGAGCTGGGTGAACGCTATCCGGGGCGTCGCAGCGACCTGTTGCGAGCCTGGCGCAAGGCGATGCAACTGGATGAAGCAGGGCGATTCACTCCTGACAAGAACTGACACAGCGCTGCTTTAAAATGGCTCCAGAATCAACCAACAAGGAGCCGTACCATGTCGAACCCAGCCGTTTCACTCGCACCTGCCATTGCCGCCTATATCGCTGCCGCCAATGCCCGTGACAGTTCGGCGGTCGCCAGTTTTTTCGCTGAGGATGCGAATGTTTTCGATGAGGGCGCCCATCAGGTCGGCACCCAGGCCATCGCCCAATGGATGGAAGACACCGCAAGACGTTACCAGCCTCGGGTCGAAGTGCTGGAGGTGCAGCAACGCACCGGCAAAGTTCTGGTCAGTAACCTGATTTCCGGCACGTTCCCCGGCAGCCCGCTGGAACTGCGCTATGTGTTCCGCCTGAACGAGCAAGGCAAGATCGCCCGACTCGATATCTCGCTCTAGCCCCCCCTGTAGCAGCTGGCGAAGCCTGCGTTCGATCGCGTAGCGGTCGTAAATGCTGACGACTCGGTGAACCTGAATCACCGAGGGGGATGGTTTTACGACTGCTGCGCAGCCGGACGTCGCCTGCGGCAACTGCTACGGAATGGTGTGCGCCGCGAGTTCTGTAGCAGCTGGCGAAGCCTGCGTTCGAGGGCGAAGCACTCGTAATCCGGTCTTCTCGGTCTATCTGAATACATGCGCAGCCTGGCGGCAGCTGCTACGTGTGTCGTGGCATACTCTGGACTTTTGCGTTCGGACCCATGGCCGATATGACCTTCGATTCACCCCTCAGCGCTTACCAATACGCAATCAAGCAAAAAGGCTTCGTGCCGGATGCCGCGCAAGAACATGCCGTTATGGCATTGCAGCAGTGTCACGAAGCCTTGCATCAGGGCCGAACGCCGGTCACCGGGGTTTACCTCTGGGGCCCGGTCGGGCGTGGCAAGACCTGGTTGATGGATCAGTTCTACCAAAGCCTGCGGGTGCCGGCGCGGCGTCAGCACTTTCACCATTTCATGGGCTGGGTGCACCAACGCTCGTTCCAACTGACCGGCACCGCCGACCCGCTGCGGGCTCTGGCCCGTGAGTTGGYCCGGGATGTGCGGGTGCTGTGTTTCGACGAATTGTTTGTCAATGACATCGGTGACGCGATCATCCTCGGGCGGCTGTTTCAGGTGATGTTCGACGAAGGCGTGGTGATGGTCTGCACCTCCAATCAACCACCGGATCAGCTCTACGCAGACGGTTTCAACCGTGACCGGTTTTTGCCGGGGATTGCCGCGATCAAAGGCCACATGCAAGTGGTGGCGGTGGATGGTGGCGAAGATCACCGATTGCATCCTGGGGCAGCTCTGCAGCGTTATTGGGTCAGCGCACCCGGTCAGCCCGATCCGATGAGTGAGGTGTTCAAACAACTGACCGAAGGACAGTCGGTATCCAGCGATCCGGTGATCATCGGCTATCGCTCGGTAACGGTCGTCAAGGCCAGTGAAACCGTGCTCTGGTGCCGTTACGCGGACCTGTGCGAGCAGCCATTTGCGGCGATGGACTTCATGGCGTTGTGTGATCGCTTCAGCGCTATTTTGTTGAGCGAAGTCCCCAACCTCAGCGCCCATCAGCGCCCCGGTCGCATTGCCCGAGGCACCGAGGATGGTGCCGAGCGCGTCGAGGCCGGCGACCGCGAACTGCCGCAGTTGTCGGTTCACGACGACAGCGTGCGGCGCTTTATCGCGCTGGTCGACGAGTGCTACGACCGCAAAGTGCCGCTGTACCTCGACGCGCAGGTGCCGATGGATGAGCTGTATACCGAGGGTTACCTGGAGTTCCCGTTTCGCCGGACCCACAGC
>NZ_JBFTLU010000515.1:0-2921 GCF_056396605.1 Pseudomonas sp. 05T35 | reverse complement strand
GTACCTGACCCCGTTGATTTGCACCTCGGTGGAACCCTGCGTGGTGGCAGCCAGTTTGGCGTAGGGCTCGCCCAGGTCCTTGAGCTGCTTGAAGCTGTGCCCGGCGTCACGCGGGTCGACCAGCACGGTGCCGTCCTCGATCAGCATTACGTAGCCGCTTTCGCCGAGCTTGATGCTTTTGACCAGTTCGGTGAGGTTTTTCAACGAAACGCTCACGACCAACACACCCTTGGCCTTGCCAGTATCATCGAGCAGTGCCCTGGCACTACCGACCAGCGCCACAGCGTCCTTGTCATAGTAGTAAGCAGGGGTTCGCACCGTTTTGCCGGGGCTGACCATGGCGGCTTTGTACCAGGGGCGCAAACGCGGGTCGTAGTTCGACAGCTGCGGGTCGTCCGGCCATTTGGCGTAGCTGCCATCTTCCAGGCCGATGGAAAGGATTGCGGCGGCCGGGTGCATCGAGCCATAACGTGCGAACGCATCGATGACATGCTGGGCAGCCGRTGGCAGAGGCTGGCTGGCGGCATCGGCGGCCTCATAGTGCTTGAGGCTGGCGACCGATTTGTATACAGGATCAGTGGCCATTTGATCGACATTTTGCTGTGTACCGTCGAAAAACTGCCGAATATTACCGTCGATCTGGCGTATTTCACGGGTGCTGCCATCAAGAAACTGATCGACCGCCTGAGCCCGAATATTCAGCACCGATATCACAGCCACCAGGCTTACCGGAATGAAGGCGACCAACACAAAAGCAAGGACGAGCTTGTTTTTTATTTTCATTATGACGATCACCATCCTGGGAAGTGAGGTACAAATAGCCGAATCACACGGATTAATGGCGATTTGCCGTTTAATCTGTTTCGGCTGATTTTGTCGGACCTTTACCGTTTATTCGTGTACAACAAAAGCAACGATTGCTCTCAATATGTGCACTGATCGACAAGCCTCTATCTTCATGCGGCTGCGTTGGTGAGCTGATTCCTGTATCAGCTCGAATCAGCTCACCAGGATGCTGGTCGAGCGGGCCCTTGAGGCCAAAATGATCGAATACCTGACACCGCGTGCAACGGCGATCCGCCAGTTGCTGGCGCATCAATGGATGCCTGCCGGAGAAGATCTGCGGACCGGACTCGCCCATCCTTCAGCCCTGCCATACTGTTCAGCATGACTCGTGCAACCTTCCGCTTCTACGAGGAGCTCAACGATTTCCTGCCGGCCGAACGGCGGCGGCAGTCCTTTACCTGCGAGTGCGCGCGAGGGGCGACGGTCAAGCACATGATCGAGGCGCTCGGGATACCGCACACCGAGGTCGAGCTGGTGCTGCTCAACGGCGAGTCGGTGGGCTTCGAGCGGGTGATCTTCGACGGTGACCGGCTGGCGGTGTATCCCAAGTTCGAAACGCTGGACATCAGCCCGCTGCTAAAGGTTCGTGCGCAACCTTTACGGGTGCTGCGCTTCGTTGCTGATGCGCACCTCGGCGGGCTGGCCAACCTGCTGCGCATGAGCGGCTTCGACACCCTCTACGACAATCGCTTCGAAGACGCCGAGATCGCCGAGATCGCGGCGCAGCAAGGACGCATCGTGCTAACCCGCGACCGCGAACTGCTCAAGCGGCGGATCATCAGCCACGGCTGTTACGTGCATGCCCTGAAACCGTCGTTGCAGTTGCGCGAAGTGTACGAGCGCCTCGACCTGGCGCGTAGCGCGCGCCCCTTCAGCCTGTGCCTGCATTGCAACCTGCCGCTGCACGAGATCAGCCCGGAACTGGCTCGGCCACTGGTGCCGCCACGCGTTGGTGCGCTCTATTCTCACTTCGTGCGCTGCGACGCCTGCCAACGGATTTACTGGGAGGGTTCGCACTGGCGTGGCATGTGTGCACTGCTGGCACCTCTGCTGGACCGATAGTCGAGTGCATCGGGCAGATAACGGCCAAAAGCGCTCAAGTGCACACCACAAGGCTCTGGCCCGATATTTAAGCTGATATCATTCGAAAACGTACAAGCCGAGTAGAAAAGATGAATCGTCGTAAAAAAATAAATCAGTTATTAAAGGCTAACGCCAAAAAGGCCAGCGCCAAATTGGCACCGAAAAGCAAGTCCAAATACATTTGCAAAGCTGACCGATTGAAGCTGGCGGCTGAATCCAGTCTCGACTCAATCACTTCTTCCGAGAGCTGATCTGTGTCGCTTAAGCACCACCTGGATTTACACATCAGCAGGCAGTGCTTTCGGCGGATTTATCTCGCGGCTACGCACTAGCGACGGTAGTAGCGGTGATCGTCATCGTAGCGGTGCTCATGATGGCGCTCCCAATCACGATGGCGTTCGGCTTCCCGGCGCGCTTGTTCTCTGCGCCATTCCTCTCTACGCCATTCGTCTCGGCGCCAATCTTCTCTACGATCGTGCCAACGGCCGTCACGCCAGTATCGGTCGTCATGGGCAAGCAACGGCCCTGGCTGCTTGCCGGCCATACTGGCCAAGCTCGGCCAAGGGTTTCCGGCAGCCTGGACCGGAGCCTGAACGGCTGCGACTTCAGTTGCGAAAACAGGGTTTGAGGTCTTCATCTGTGATGCTGATGCCGAGCCCACTGCCGCAAACGCGAACAGGCTGAGGAGCACCATCCGTGGGACATAAGATTTCATGGGCGAAGACAACCTCTGATTGACAATTGGACGTGGCGCCATTTGGCTGCGGGAAACCTTCGGGTCGCGCTTACCGAGCTTTATGTGCGTATCCACATAGACCGGTAAATAGGGAAAAGTTCTAGGAGGCCRCTGCATAAATAGCTGACGGCCCCTCAAACAACAGAGGGATGCAACGCACGTCCTGATCCGAAGGCTTGCTGGAGCAGGCGCAGAAATGAGCTTCAACGTGCCAGCGTTTTTACACACTCAGATCCAGAAGCAGCCCCTCTACAAA
>NZ_JBFTLU010000514.1:0-2933 GCF_056396605.1 Pseudomonas sp. 05T35 | reverse complement strand
GGCAGGATCCGTTGCGCGAGTTGCATGACGGTCTGGTGGCCGCCGGGCAGAACGTGCATTTGATTGGCGGTGCGGATGTAGCGGCGGAGCTGGATGCCAAGCGTGCGATCAATCAGGGTTCGCGTCTGGCTGCCGAGTTGTAATACGTCGCTCGAACGTGCCAATGGCTTTCGCGAGCAAGCCCGCTCCCACATTGGATTGATGTTGCTCAGCCAATGGTGGTTCAACTCTGAACCCTTGTGGGCGCTGGCTTGCCTGCGATGGCGTTCTGTCTGCTGCTAAGATGCCGGCTCTTTCCCAAAGAGCCGGCATCAATGCTTTCTCCTCCCAGCGACTGGCTCCCCCATGCCCCGCTTGAGCGTCTTCAACTCGACTGGCTCGCCACCGCTGGCATCGAGGTGGCAATCCTGCGTCTGGACCGGATCGACCCGCTGATTTCCGGCAACAAGTGGTTCAAGCTCATTGATCATCTAAGGGTGGCCCGCGAGGCTGGTGCCGAAGGTGTGATCAGCCTGGGCGGTGCCTGGTCCAATCATCTGCATGCGCTGGCGGCAGCCGGTAAACGTTTTGGTTTTCCTACCGTCGGCCTGCTGCGCGGGCATCCGCAAGACACCCCGACCGTGGTGGATTTACAGGCCTTTGGCATGCAACTGCACTGGTTGGGTTACGGTGGTTATCGCGCACGCCACGAACCGGGTTTCTGGCAGCCATGGCAAGCGCAATACCCACACCTGCATCCGGTCCCCGAAGGCGGTGGCGGTCTGCTCGGTGCGCGTGGTTGCGGGCAGTTACTGACTCAGGTCGGCGAACAGTTGAAGGCGTTAGGCTGGAATGACCATGACGGCTGGTGGCTGGCCTGCGGAACGGGCACCACGCTGGCCGGGCTGGTACTGGCCGAGGAGGGGAGGCATCCGGTGTATGGCGTGCTGGCGGTTCCCGATGATCATGGGGTAGCACAGCAGGTCGAGGCAATTCTCGGTGAATGCGGCTTGCCGGACGGGGGATATGAGCTGTTCGACGGCAGTCGCGGCGGTTTCGCCAAAGTCGACCCGCCGTTGCTGGAATTTATCGAACGCTGCGAGCAGGCCAGCGGTACCCCGCTGGAGCCGCTGTACACCGGTAAAGCGCTATGGGCACTCAAGCAACAGGTCGATGGCGGTTTTTTTACCTCTGGCACACGCTTGATTTTCGTGCACACCGGCGGCTTGCAGGGCCGCCGGGGTTTGACGTCTATCAGTCAGGGCTGACGCGCTTGGGCATCATTCGCAGCAGGGTGTTATCACGTACCACGTAATGGTGATACAGCCCAGCCACGGCATGCAGGCCGATCAGCCAATAGCCGAGGGTGCCGGCCAGCTCATGCCAGCCCTTGATCTGCTTGGCCAGTGCTTTGTCTTCCCCGATCAGCAACGGCAGGTCGATGCCGTAGAACATCACCTGATGACCGTTGGCGCTGGTGACCAGCCAACCGAGAATCGGCGTGGCAATCATGAACATATACAGCGCCCAGTGCATCAGCCGGGCAAGCACGGTTTGCCATGGGGGCGATGCCGGGAAGATTTGCGGAGCGCGTCCCAGGCTGCGGGCGAACAGCCGTAACCAGACCAGTGCGAACACGGTCAGACCGATCATGTAGTGCGTTTCCGTGATCAGGGCTCGGCCGCCACTGCCCCTGGGAAACATCCCTCGCAGTTCGATACTCGCGTAAACCAGCGCCAACAGTACCAGCATCAACCAGTGCAGCATGATTGATACGGTGCTGTAGCGTGATTCGGAATTCTTCCAGGGCATACGGTTTTTCCTCGTTTATCAGGTCTGAAGCCTCCGTTCTTGTGTGACGGAGTGGGTTAACTGTAATCCTGTTTGCGCGGATTTGCCTGAGTCAGATCAGGCTTCGTACCTTATCGAGCGCTCTGCGCCAGACAAATGGACAAAAAAAAGCCAGCCCCGGTTCAGGGACTGGCGCTTCTTTCTGCAATTGACGCGGTAATCAGCTGCTTTGCGGCATCTCACCGTTGGCCAGGCGCTTGTTGATGTCGGCGATCGCTTCCGGCAGGTCGGTGATGGTGTCGATCATGTAATGCGGGCGCGAACCTTCGAACAGGGCGTGAATACGCTTGCGTTCGCTGGCCAGTTCGTCGCTGCCCAGCGCGCGATAGCTGTCGTAGGTCAGGCCCAGAGCATTGCCCGAGCAGATCAGCGCGACAGTCCACATGCCGGCACGGCGACCTTCGAGAATACCCGGCACGGTATCGTCGATCTTGACGCAGGCGGCGACATCGTCAATGCCCAGCGCGATCACGTTGGCCAGGGCTTGAGCCGGCCATGGGCGGCCATTCGGCACTTCGTCGGTGGCGACTACATGGTCAGCCACATAGCCGTTGGTGGCGGCCAGTTCAACGACTTTGTCCATGACTTGCTTCGGGTAACCGGAGCACGAGCCGATTTTTATCCCTTGCTGGCGCAGGTTGGCGATGGTTTCCAGGGCACCCGGGATCAGTGCCGAGTGCTCGGCGACTTTTTCGATTTGCAGCGGCATGAAGCGCTTGTAGATGGCGGTCACGTCATCGTCGCTCGGTGTACGACCGAAAACCTGGCGATAGCGCTCGGCTACTTCCGGCTGATCGCAGAGGGCCCGAATGTGGTCCCACTTGCCCATGCCCATCGGTCCGCGGGCTTCTTTGATGGACACCTGGACATCGAATTCGGCAAAGGCTTCGACGAAGATCCGGGTCGGCGCAAAAGAGCCGAAGTCGACCACGGTGCCTGCCCAGTCGAGGATGGCGGCTTGCAGCTGAGTCGGGTTGTTGTAGTTCATGTCTCAARTCCTGTAATTGGGAGAATGATAAGCAAAGCCATGACTCGCCCCGTAGCAGCTGCCGAGCCTGCGAGGCTGCGTTCGGCTGCGAAGCAGTCGTAAAACCAGACGCTTC
>NZ_JBFTLU010000513.1:0-5542 GCF_056396605.1 Pseudomonas sp. 05T35 | reverse complement strand
AGCCTGCTCGCGATGCAGACGCCTCGGTGTTACTGACAGACCGCGTTATCGTTCATCGCGAGCAGGCTCGCTCCCACAGGGTGTTGCGTTATTTCGGGGTATCGGGCTGATTGGCCGGGTGGGCCTTGATGAACGCCGGATGCTGCGCGGCCAGCGCCGCGACCCGGCGAATCCGCGGATACGCCTCAAGAGAAATGTTGAACCGCTCGGCCGCGTACAACTGCGGGATCAGGTAGACATCCGCCAGCCCCGGCACGCTGCCGAAACAGTAACCCTCGTCGCCAATCAAGTGCTCGACCGCCGCCAGCCCCTGAGTGATCCAGTGGCCGATCCAGTGCACCACCTGCGGCTCATCATGACCGAGTTGGCGCAGCTGATTGAGCACGCTGACGTTGTGCAGCGGATGAATGTCGCAACCGATCAACGCCGCCACCCCACGCTCATGCGCGCGCCTGGCCAGGTCTTTGGACAGCAGCGGCACCTGTGGATAACGCTCTTCCAGGTACTCGATAATCGCCGGGGACTGGATCAGCAACTCGCCTTCATCGGTGCGCAAGGCTGGTACCCGGCCTTGCGGGTTGATGTGCAAATAAGCCGGTTGCTGGTGTTCGCCACCTTGCGGCGCGATCAAGTTGATCGGCAGCGCCTGGTACTCCAGCCCTTTGAGTGCCAGGGCAATGCGCACCCGAAAGGACGATGTCGAACGGTAGTAGGTAAAGAGTTCCATGGCCAGAACCTCTTAACGCGCCGGCAGGATTTTGCCGCGGCATTCGCCGAAACCAATGGAGGCGAAACCGTCACGGCTGCAGCGTGCACGCAGGATGATTTCGTCGCCGTCCTCAAGGAACTTGCGCACCTCGCCCGAAGCCAGTTCGATCGGCTTTTTACCGCCTTCGGTGATTTCCAGCAGGCTGCCGAACTGACCGTTTTCAGGTCCCGACAAAGTGCCTGAACCGAACAGGTCACCGGCCTGCAACTGGCAACCGTTGACGCTGTGGTGCGCAACCATTTGCGCCACGGTCCAGTACATGTATTGAGTGTTGCTCAGCGTCAGACGATGGGCTGGCAGGTTTTGTTCGCGCATGGCTTCGGTCAGCAGCAGCACTTCCAGTTCGATATCGAAGGCGCCGGCGGCCTGATCGCGTTTGTCGAACAGGTAAGGCAACGGCTGCGGATCGCCCTCGGGACGCGCCGGTTGGGCACGGCGKAACGGCTCCAACGCTTCAGCAGTGACGACCCATGGCGAGATGCTGGTGATGAAGCTTTTCGACAGGAACGGCCCCAGTGGCTGGTATTCCCAGGCCTGGATGTCGCGCGCCGACCAGTCATTCAGCAGGCAGAAACCGGCGATGTGCTCGGCCGCGTCGCCAATGGCAATCGAGTCGCCCATTTCATTGCCCTGGCCGATCCAGATGCCAAGTTCCAGTTCATAGTCCAGGCGTGCACACGGGCCAAACGTTGGTTCGGTCTGACCGGCTGGCAAAGTCTGGCCTTTCGGACGACGCACGTCAGTGCCGGATGGGCGAATGGTCGATGCGCGGCCGTGGTAGCCGATCGGCACGTACTTGTAGTTCGGCAGCAGCGGGTTGTCCGGGCGGAACAGTTTGCCGACGTTTTGCGCGTGCTCGATACCGACGTAAAAGTCGGTGTAATCATTGATCTTCGCAGGCAGGTGCATCTGGCAATCGGCGGCCAATGGCAGCAGTTTTGCGCCTTGGGCTTCGATCTTGCCGCGCAGGGTGCTGCCTTCAGTGAACAGCTCCAGCAGACGCTCACGCAGGGCCACGCGGGCGCCACGTCCGAGGTCGAAAAACGCGTTCAGTTGACCGCCACGAGTGGCTTCGACGGCCGCACGCGCCGCACCGTCGAACAGACCGGCGTCGAGCGCCGCTTCCAGGTCGAAAATATGCTCGCCGATCGCCACACCGCTGCGCGGCGCCGAACCCTGGGTGCTGAACACGCCCAGCGGCAGGTTCTGCAGCGGGAAGTCAGTGTGACCGTTGGCGGAGGCAACCCAGCTACGAGTGGGGGTGGTCTGAGTCATGGGTTATCTCCGGTTCGGGTTGAAAGTGGCGGGCAACGAGGCCCAGCAAGCATCGTAGTTGTTTTGCAGTTGCGGGCAATCAAGGGCAAAGCGGCTTGGGCGCAACACCTGGCTGGTCTCGAACATGAAGGCCATGGTGTTGTCGATTTTGCTCGGTGCCAGCTCGGCATTGATCGCCTTGGTGCAGGTTTCACCGTCCGGCCCGTGAGCGCTCATGCAACTGTGCAACGACGCGCCACCCGGCAGGAAACCTTCGGCCTTGGCGTCGTAGGTGCCCTGGATCAGGCCCATGAATTCGTTCATCAGGTTGCGGTGGAACCACGGTGGACGGAAGGTGTTTTCGGCCACCATCCAGCGTGGCGGAAAGATCACGAAATCGAGGTTGGCCAGACCGTGGACGCTGGTCGGCGACGTCAGCACGGTGAAGATCGACGGGTCCGGGTGATCGAAGCTGACCGTGCCAATAGTGTTGAAGCGGCGCAGGTCATATTTATACGGCACATTATTACCGTGCCAGGCGACCACGTTCAGCGGCGAATGGCTTGCGGGTCGAGCAGTTCGATGCGGAATTTCAAACCGCGCGGCAGCACGGCGATTTCCAGCGGTTCCAGCTCCAGCACCCCGAGCTCGGTGGCGATGCGCAACCGCCCCTGCTCCGGCACCAGCAACCACTCGCCATCGGCATTGAAGAACACCCGCTCCATCGAGCGGTTGGCGCGGTAGTGATAAATACTGATCCCGGCCGGTTTTTCCGACCCCGAGTTGGCCGCCATGCGCACCAGGCCGTCGATGAAATCGGTCGGTTCGCCAGGAATCTCCAACGGGTTCCAGCGCAGGCGGTTGGGTGTCACGTCGCYCAGCGGTCCGCCGGCCAATTGCCGCTCCAGTTTGACGAACGCCGGGTGATTGGCCGACGGCTGAATACGGTACATCCAGGTACGTCGCGCTTCACTGCGCGCCATGGTGAACGCAGTACCGGAGAACAGTTCGGTGTAGAGACCGTATGGGGCTTTTTGCGGGGAGTTCTGGCCGACGGGCAGTGCGCCGGGCAGCGCTTCACTGCTGAATTCGTTGCCGAAACCTGACTGGTAAACCAGCGCTGGCGCCGTTGAATCAAGGTTCATGGAGCCTCCTGAACAGGGAGTAGGCCGTGGCCTATGGCTCCTTTTCAGAAGTCTCGGCACGCCCAGGTTATTTTTATCGTAATCCGATTACGCATAACGTAATTTGATTGGTATTGACCGTCAAGCTATAAAGACGCCCATTCGCCCCGGGATCACACCGCCTCCATGGAAAAGCCGCGCAGCAGTACCGCCGACAACGGCAAACAGAAAGTCCGCTCGGCCGAGGTCGGCACCGACATCCTCAAGGCCCTGGCCGAGTTGTCGCCATCGACGTCGTTGTCGCGCCTGGCCGAACACGTGCAAATGCCGGCGAGCAAGGTTCACCGCTATTTGCAGGCGTTGATCGCCAGTGGCTTTGCCGAACAAAACGCCGCCACCAACCATTACGGTCTCGGTCGCGAAGCCTTGCGCGTTGGCCTGGCCGCTTTAAACAGTATGGACGTACTGAAAGTCGCCGCCCTGCCGCTGGCCGAGTTGCGCGATGACCTGAACGAAACCTGCTTCCTCGCGGTGTGGGGCAACCAGGGCGCAACCGTGGTGCATATCGAGCCCGCCGTGCGCGCGGTAACGGTGGTGACGCAACTGGGTTCGGTACTGCCGCTGCTCAGCTCATCCACCGGGCTGGTGTTCAGCGCTTATTTGCCGAACCGCGAAACCGTCGAGCTGCGGGAACTGGAGGTGCAGGCAACGGCTGCCCACCCGTTGGCCGATGACCAGGTCTACGCGACCTTGTGTGAACAGATCCGCGAGCGCGGCCTGCATCATGTGCATGGTTTGCTGATGCCGGGCGTCGATGCGCTCTCGGCGCCGGTGTTCAATGCGGTCGGCCAGGTAGCAGCAGTGCTGACTATCGTCGGCCCGACGTCGTTGTTCCACGCCGACGAAAACGGCCCGGCAGCGCAGCGATTGCTGGCGGCGACCCGGGCCGTGAGTTGGCGGATGGGGTATGAGCCCAGCGCCGTCGTCGGTTAAATCGTTCGCGCTGAACGCCTGTGTTTACCCCAGTAACGTCTGCTCGCTGGAATCGGGCTCTTCGAGTGCCTCTTTCATCAATTCGGTCATCACTGCCAGATCCACTGTTGTTCCACTGCACGCAGAGACAACGCTCAAGCAGGTATTCGCATCGCCCAGGCGCTTGGCAATCGCCTTCTGCACCTGCGAGAAACCCAACTTGCCGATACGCATCGTGGCCAGTTCCAGCATGCAATCGAGGTAGCTTGCGAATACCCCCGAATGATCTCCTTCGTGATAAGCCTTTGCCCCCTCGAACACCCCTTTTGTCATCACGACAGCGCTCAACCCAAGACCGATCGGTGGGAAGACACAGCCTACGACGGTGACTGCCGCTACCGCAGCGTCGTAGGTCAGCTTGGCGACAATCTCGATGAGACTTGTGGTTTGTGCATCGACCCCGTCGATGATCTGGCCGATCATCTCGCTGTAACAACCGGAAAAGTCGAATACACGGCTATGAACATGCAGTGCCGGCGGCTCGTCGTCGGTACTACGTTGTTTCATCTCTTCGATGTAGGCGTTGATCACTCGCTGGTCGGTGTATTTGACTCGCGCGCAGTAATAACTGCCTAAACCACCCACTTTCACCGACCTGGCGAACTCGGCCCGTGGTCGAAACCATCGGCCGTCAGGTGCATTCGGGGTATACAACAGATCCGTGGCCACGCCATCGCTCATCAAGCGGAAAACATAAACGCCCTGGACCTTGCGGTTTTGCAGATAAAACCTGTACACGCCGTTGCGCTGGGGAGATTCAGGGTCATCATTGGCTATTGGATCGGTGGCTTCCCGTACTCGCAACCGATCAATAGCCTGTTCGATACGTTCATAGTGTTCCCGCGAAAGCACACCGCTGAACAGTTCCGCCAATGCGGCTCGCTGCATCTCATGCAGTTGCAGGTTGACATAAACATCGCGCTTGAGCGCGTAACCGGGGGCATTGGGGTCCAGGTAGTCGGTGGACAACATGTCGATATATTGTTCACCCGGACGCAACGTCTTCGACCAGCCCACGATATATTTCATCAGCACGTTGGCCATCAACGTGTCGGAGATGGGGGGATGGCCGGCCAACAAACGCAGTGCTGGGTAGATTCCCGGGTTATGTATCGGCCCGCTGTCTTCCGTGATGTGTTGTTCCTTGATGATGAGCTGAGACAAGGTCATTTCTTGCGACTCGTCCAGCGCCACCTTTATCAGATCGGGGTTCACGACGACTGTTTCACCGTGTTCCGCCAGAACATCTTCAACCCTTTGTTTGATGAGGTTGTACGCAAACTTCTCGTAGCTGATCAGCGCCGCCTCATGACTGGCGAGCCGGGTCAACGCTTTAAGCTCGGTGTTCAAACGGGCGAAATAC
>NZ_JBFTLU010000512.1:0-4309 GCF_056396605.1 Pseudomonas sp. 05T35 | reverse complement strand
GTGCTGTACTGGGTGATCGCGGTGAAGCTCGGGTTGACGTACTCGACCACGCCGTCGCAATTGACCAGCAAAAAGGCGTTGGCACTTTGCTCGACCGCGCGCTGGAACAGATGCAGGGCGCTGGTGGCAGTGCGGCGGTTATGGTTGTTGATGACCTGGGCGAACTGGTCGGCCAGCTCGCCGGCGAAGGCGATCTCGTCCGACTGCCAGGCGCGGGTCATGCCGGTTTGTTCCAGGCACAGCACACCAACTACCTGACCATCGACACGGATGCTGGCGTCGAGCATGGCATTGACGTCGCGCGGGCGCAGGCTCTCGGCCATGCCCCGGGTGCGCGGGTCGCRCATGGCATTGTGGGCGTCGATTGCGCGGCTGGTGTGCAAGGCTTCCAGGTAATCCGGGAAGTTGCTGGCRTCAATCACGTCCGGTAACCAGTACTCTTGAGAGGCGCGGTGGTAGGCGGAAATCGGTACCAGCTTCTGGTCTTCGAGGTTCCACAGGCTCGCGCAGTCGATTTCGTAGATCTCGCAGGCGCTGCGGGTGATCAGTTCGGCGGCTTCTTGCAGGGAGTTGCCGGTGCTGTAGCGCTGGCGGGCGAGCAGCAGGATCAGGTCTTGCTGGGCGCGAACGCGATCCAGGTGCAGCAGTTGTTCCTGCTGGGCGCGCTGGTTCAGTTCCAGGGCAATCTGCAGGCGCGAGTTCTGGGTTTCGAGGTCCAGCGCCGGTAGCAGCGGATCATCGGTAAACAAACCGTCGACCACCAGCAAATAGCCGCGTAGCAGGTGGCGATTGTGTTGTTTGTAGGCTTCGCCCAATTCGAGCAGGCTGAGGGAGCCTTGGGCGGTGTGCAGCGTGTAGCGGACCAGATAATGCGGGCTTGCGGTCAATTGTTGCTGGATCGCATCGTGCAACTGATAGCGCGCTTCGGGCTCCATCAGGCTCGCATAGGGTGAGCCGACCAGAGCGCACAGCTCGACAGCGGGCAAACCGAACTGGCGTTCGCAGTTTGGGTCAAGGAACAGCAGCGCCCAGCTTGGTTCATTCAGCCGCTCGAAACGCAGCATGCCGAGCCGCGAGGGCACGGGCAACTGCGTCACTACCTCGGCCACCATACGGCTGGCGGCATCGGGATGGCTTTTCATGGAAGAAACTCGCTTCGAAAATGCTGATCGCGCCGGGCTCGCGCCCTCTTTACTGTTGCCTGCGGCAAGGTTGCATCATGCTGCACTGACTGACAAGTAAGGATGAAGGCTAAGTGCTATAAGACTGTATCGGCAGGCAACCACATTTCTGCAATAAGTTGCTTGCGCCGGCTCCTGTAGCAGCTGCCGAGCCCGCGAGGCTGCCGGCAGCTGCTACGGGAGCAGTGTTTTACCGTATTTCCGTTCTATAGAGTGCTGCGCAGTGCGATGCTTATCGATTGCAGGGCGTTGCCATTCGCGTCGTGGTAAGTCACTTGTATGTGCTGCGCGTCGACCACCAGGTGCGCAAAGTTATCCTGGCTGACCACGTTACTGGTCAGTTGGTGGTAATAGTCGCCCGTAACGGTCTGCACCAAGGGTTGGTCGAGTACGAAGGTCGAGGCTTTGGCGTAGGGCAGCAGCGCGCTGTTGCACAGAGGCGACGAGACGATGGTGTGAACCTCGAAGTCCGGGTCCTCGCTGTGACTCAGGCGGCTGGTGAGCGAACCATGAACATCACCGGAAACAATGATGACGTTCCTGATCTTGTGGGTCCGGATGGTTTCCAGCAGGCGCAGACGCTGCTCGGGAAAGGCTTGCCAGGCGTCGTCGCCATAGTGCTTGCGGTCGGGGTAGAGCATCACGCTGGTGACCACGAACTTGACCCGTGCCGGGCTGTTGATCAGCCATTTGAGCAGGGCTTGCTCTTGCTCCGCATCGAGGATGCGTCGATCGTCGGCCGAGAGCGTGCGTCGGGTTCGACTGTCGGTCACGAACCATTCGATATCCCCTTCGGAAAACTGATACCAGTACTGTTTTAGTTCTCGGCTGGGTTGCCCGTTGGGTAGTAACTCGTGAACAGGACTGTGGCTGGCCTGATATAACTCATACGCCCTTGTTGCGTTTGTGTAGAGGAACTTATCGTTTTTGCTTTCATTGGCTGGCCAATTGTCTTCTATCTCGTGGTCATCCAGGATCATGTAGGTCGGGAGTGACGCCATCAAGTTTCGAATATGCGGCTGAGAAAAAGCGGTGCGGTACTTGCTGAGAATGTCCTTGTATTCTCGATCAGGAGCAATAATATTCAGGTCATCGATATAAACCTGATCGCCCGTCATCAGCAGAGCGCTGATCGGTGGTGATGATTGTTTAGCCAGTGTGTTGATGGCGGCAAAAATTCTATCGCCCTTGGCGGGTGCCGATGGCACACCCAGTGTCATGCGCAGGTAACGGCATGAGCCAACGATATAGCCGCGTGCTGCGGTGGTTTTGCTTGATGCGGTACGAAAACGATAGATTTCTTTCGGCCATTGCAGGGGGAGTTCTTGCACCGTTTCCACGGTGTGCACCGGGCTCATGGTGCTGAACCAGCCAGCCTGGTACTCGTAGGCGGTATCGGCGTCGAGGTTGTTGAGCGCAATAACGTCGGACAGGTCGTGACGTGCGGTTAAAGCAACAAACAGGCCTTTGGACCAGTGTGCATCAGCGGCGCGGCGATAACGTATTCCCGCAAAGACCGGGGCATTGTTTTCTGCATCACCGCGTAAAAAAATACGAGCGTGGTTAGTTGTTGTGTGGCCAATAATCGGACCAACAGTCGGTTTGAACATTTTCGAGTCCATTCGAAATGTAGCGGTGAAAGTTATAAAGTTTTGTGGAGGCGGTTAGTGCACTCTGTTGGCGCTATCCTATGGTTCGTTGGGCGATAAATATTGATAGGCAAGTGGACTTTGGCTGTGGTCTGAATAAGCCACGAAAGTAGTCCCGACTATTATCGGCGGTAGGAATACATACAGCGCTTAATCGACCGTTGACGGCATGCTGAAGTGGCGGGTGTTTTTCAGGCAAAAAAAGCCCCGCCAAATTGGCGGGGTTGAGGTACGAGCGTGGCGCTCGGAAAACGTGGAACGCGAGTGGCCCTCCGGTGAAGGAGGGCCGCCCGGTCTTACAGCAGAATGGTGCGGATGTCGCCCAGCAGATCGCTCAGACGCTTGGTGAAGCGTGCGGCAGCGGCGCCGTTGATCACACGGTGATCGTAGGACAGCGACAGTGGCAGCATCAGTTTCGGCTGGAAGGCTTTGCCGTCCCAGACTGGCTGGATGGTTGCCTTGGAAACACCGAGGATTGCCACTTCCGGCGCGTTGACGATCGGCGTGAAGCCGGTGCCGCCAATGTGCCCGAGGCTGGAAATCGTGAAGCAGGCACCTTGCATCTCGTCTGCCGAGAGCTTCTTGGTCCGGGCTTTTTCAGCCAGGGAAGCGGCTTCGGCAGCCAGTTGCAGCAGGCTCTTCTGGTCGACGTTCTTGATGACCGGTACCAGCAGGCCTTCAGGGGTGTCGACGGCGAAGCCGATGTTCACGTATTTCTTGCGGATGATCGCTTTGCCGCTTGGCGCCAGCGAGCTGTTGAAGTCCGGCAGCTCCTTGAGCAGGTGTGCGCAGGACTTGAGCAGCAGTGGCAGTACGGTCAGCTTGACGCCAGCTTTCTCGGCCACGGCTTTCTGTGCGACACGG
Source organism: Pseudomonas sp. 05T35 (assembly GCF_056396605.1). NCBI lineage: Bacteria > Pseudomonadati > Pseudomonadota > Gammaproteobacteria > Pseudomonadales > Pseudomonadaceae > Pseudomonas > Pseudomonas sp. 05T35. The sequence goes on along the minus strand of NZ_JBFTLU010000512.1, from coordinate 615 downwards.
AAAGCTTCCAGCTCAGTGATGTCAGCCGAATCGAACTGGGTCACGTGAGGCACGTTCAGCCAGCTGCGGTGCAGGTTGGCGGCGCCAGCCTGCATCAGGCGGGTCATCGGCACTTCTTCGATTTCACCGAAGCGACTGAAGTCCACAACCGGAATCGGCGGGATGCCCGCGCCGCCGGTTGCGCCACCAGCGGCCGGTGCTTCCTTGGCCTTCTGCATCATGGCTTTGACGTAAACCTGCACGTCTTCTTTCAGCACGCGACCGTGTGGGCCGCTTGGGCTGACCGCGCTCAGTTCGACGCCGAATTCACGGGCCAGTTGGCGCACCGCAGGACCTGCGTGAACCTTGGCGCCAGGCTTGGCTGGAGCAGCGGCCGGGGCGGCAACTGCAGGCGCGGCTGCAGCCTGAGCGGCAGGTGCAGCAGCAGGAGCGCTCGGAGCGGCAGCGGCTGGAGCCGGGGCTGCAGCAGGTGCCGCGCCTTTGACTTTCAGCTTCAGGATCAGGTCGCCGGTACCGACTTCGTCATCCAGCTTGATGGAAATACTTTCCACCACGCCAGCGGCAGGCGATGGGATTTCCATGCTCGCCTTGTCGGATTCCAGGGTGATCAGCGAC
>NZ_JBFTLU010000511.1:0-2967 GCF_056396605.1 Pseudomonas sp. 05T35 | reverse complement strand
GTATTCAGCGGGTCAAGGCATTGAACATGTTCCTTGCCGACCTGTACCACGAGCAGCGCATCATCAAGGCCGGCATCATCCCCGCCGAACAAGTACTGGCCAACGAGCAATACCAGCTCGCCATGCAAGGGCTGGATCTACATCGCGATATCTATTCGCACATCTCTGGCGTCGATCTGGTGCGCGATGGCGACGGCACGTACTACGTGCTCGAAGACAATTTGCGCACGCCCAGTGGCGTCAGCTACATGCTCGAAGACCGCAAGATGATGATGCGGCTCTTCCCCGAGTTGTTCGCCGCCCAGCGCATCGCGCCCATCGATCATTACCCGAACCTGTTGCTCGACACGCTGAAAAGTTCCAGCCCGCTGGACAATCCGAGTGTCGTGGTACTGACTCCCGGGCGCTTCAACAGTGCGTTTTTCGAGCACGCGTTTCTGGCGCGGGAGATGGGCGTGGAGCTGGTGGAAGGCGCGGACCTGTTCGTGCGCGACGACAAGGTGTTCATGCGCACCACCGACGGTCCGAAAGCCGTCGACGTGATMTACCGTCGCCTCGACGATGCTTTCCTCGATCCGTTGGCGTTCAATCCGGATTCGATGCTCGGCGTTCCAGGACTGCTGTCGTCCTATCGCTCCGGCAATGTGGTGCTGGCAAATGCCATCGGCACCGGTGTCGCGGACGACAAGTCGGTTTATCCGTTCGTGACCGACATGATTCGTTTCTACCTGGACGAAGAGCCGATCCTGAAGAACGTGCCGACCTGGCAGTGTCGCAACCCGTCAGAACTTTCTCACGTGCTGGCGAACCTGCCTGAACTGGTGGTCAAGGAAACCCAGGGTTCCGGTGGTTACGGAATGCTGGTCGGGCCTGCAGCCACCGCTGCCGAGATCGAAGCGTTCCGCGCACGCATCAAGGCCAAGCCCCACGCGTATATCGCCCAACCGACGTTGTCCCTGTCGACCTGCCCGACGTTTGTCGAAAACGGCATTGCCCCGCGGCACATCGACTTGCGTCCGTTTGTCCTGTCAGGCCGCGAAACCCGGGTCGTCCCCGGTGGCCTTACCCGTGTAGCCCTGCGCGAAGGATCCCTGGTGGTCAATTCGTCACAGGGTGGCGGAACCAAGGACACCTGGGTGGTCGAGGATTGAAGGAAGCCTGCCATGTTAAGTAGAACTGCCTCGGATTTGTACTGGATGTCGCGTTACCTGGAGCGGGCGGAAAACCTCGCACGGATGCTCGACATCAGTTATTCGCTGTCATTGATGCCGCAGGATGGCCGCGGCGATGGTCTGCACGAATTGGCGATGCCCTTGCTGATCACCGGCACGCTGGACGATTACCTGGAGCGCCACGGTCAATTGCACGCCGAGCGCTTGCTGCACTTTTTTGCCCTGGATGTGGCCAACCCGGCCAGTATCTACAGTTGCCTCGGCGCCGCGCGGGTCAGCGCTCATGCAGTACGTGGGCGGATCACCGCCGACATGTGGGAAAACATCAACGCGACCTGGCTGGAAATTCGCGGTATCGCCGAACAGGGCCTCAGTCGCTATGGCATGAGCCGTTTCTGCGAGTGGATCAAAGAACGTTCGCACCTGTTCCGGGGCGCATGCTACGGCACCATTATGCGCAACGATGCCTTCCGTTTCATTCGCCTGGGGACCTTCATTGAAAGGGCCGACAACACGCTGCGCCTGCTCGATGCCCGCTACGAAATGGCCGGCGATCAGGCCGAGGCGGTCAGCGATGGTACGGCCTATGCGTATTACCAGTGGAGTGCGTTGCTGCGGGCCTTGTCGTCGTTCGAGGCGTACACCGAGATCTACCGCGACGCCCCTGGCGCGCGGCACGTCGCCGAGCTGTTGCTGCTACGTGCCGACGTACCGCGTTCGCTGCGTGCCTGCACTGAGGAAATCGACCAGATCCTCGCCAGCCTGCCGGGGACCAATGGCCGTCCTGCGCAACGTCTGGCAGCAGAAGTGGATGCGCGGCTGCGATACACCGGCATCAACGAAATCCTCGCCGAAGGCCTGCACGCCTGGCTGACCGAGTTCATCCCGCTGGTGCGCCAGTTGGGCAACGCCATACACAGTTCCTATCTGGAGGCTGCATGAGACTTTCCATTAGCCACGAGACCACCTATCACTACGAAGATCAGGTGCGGGCAAGCATCCAGTATTTGCGATTGACGCCTCACGACAGCGAGCGTCAGCACGTACTGAGCTGGCGGCTCGACCTGCCGCGGCCAGTGCGTGCGCAACTCGATCCGTTTGGCAACATCCTGCATGTGCTGACGATGGACGAGCCGCATGAGGCAATCATCATCGGCGCACGAGGGCTGGTGGACATCGATGAGTTGCGTGAGGCCGAGCATGAGAGCCAGTCAGCGCTGCCGTTCTTGCGTTTCACTCGACTGACCGAGGCGGATGAAGCGTTACGCGCATTCGCCGAGAAGCAATGTCGCCAACGGCGTGATCGCACAGCGTTGATCGACTTGATGCATGGCCTCAACCAGCACATGACCTACACGCCGGGCTCCACCGAAGTCGACACCAGCGCCGCTCAAGCGTTCGCCGGGCGTGCCGGGGTCTGCCAGGATCACGCCCATGCGTTTCTTGCCTGTACGCGTAGCCTGGGGATTCCAGCGCGGTATGTGTCGGGTTATCTGTACAGCGAAAACAGCGAACACCTGGCCAGTCACGCCTGGGCAGAAGCCTGGCTCGACGACGCGTGGTACAGCTTCGATGTCACCAATGAACTGGCCAAACCCGAGCGTCATCTGAAACTGGCGGTGGGCCTCGACTATCTCGATGCCTGCCCGGTACGCGRCATGCGCCGTGGCGGTGGCGGGGAGCAGATGCACGCCAAGGTGTTCGTCGCGCCGACGCCGGTGATCTCGGTTCACCAGCAGTAATATCGGGAATACCGCATCGCGAGTAGGCTCGCTCCCACAGGTCTTGTGAACAC
>NZ_JBFTLU010000510.1:0-3000 GCF_056396605.1 Pseudomonas sp. 05T35 | reverse complement strand
GGCCACGACGACGGCTTGTTCACCGTCAAGCCGTTGTAAGTCGAGGATCCTGCCATGGCTTTCGAAGCAATGTTCCAGCCGATTCAAATCGGCAAACTGACCATCCGCAACCGCGTGCTCAGCACCGCGCACGCCGAGGTTTACGCCACCGACGGCGGTATGACCACCGATCGGTACGTGAAGTACTACGAAGAGAAAGCCAAGGGCGGGATCGGCCTGGCGATTTGCGGCGGTTCTTCCAGCGTCGCCATCGACAGCCCGCAAGGCTGGTGGAAGTCGGTCAACCTGGCCGACGACCGGATTATTCCGCACTTCCAGAACCTGGCTGATGCCATGCACAAGCATGGCGCCAAGATCATGATCCAGATTACCCACATGGGCCGTCGTTCGCGTTGGGATGGCGAGCATTGGCCGACCCTGCTGTCGCCGTCGGGCATCCGTGAACCGGTGCACCGCGCGACCTGCAAAACCATCGAGCCGGAAGAAATCTGGCGGGTGATCGGCAACTACGCCAGTGCTGCTGCGCGTGCCAAGGCCGGTGGCCTGGACGGCGTAGAACTGTCGGCAGTGCACCAGCACATGATCGACCAGTTCTGGAGCCCGCGCGTCAACAAACGTACCGACGAATGGGGCGGCAGTTTCGAGAACCGCATGCGTTTCGGCCTGGAAGTAATCAAGGCTGTGCGTAAGGAAGTCGGTCCGGACTTCTGCGTCGGCATCCGTATCTGCGGTGACGAATTCCACCCTGATGGCCTGAGCCATGAGGACATGAAGCAGATCGCCAAGTACTACGACGACACCGGCATGATCGACTTCATCGGCGTCGTGGGTTCGGGGTGCGATACCCACAACACCCTGGCCAACGTTATCCCCAACATGAGTTATCCACCGGAGCCGTTCCTGCACTTGGCGGCCGGTATCAAGGAAGTGGTCAAGGCCCCGGTGCTGCACGCGCAGAACATCAAGGACCCGAACCAGGCAACCCGTATTCTGGAAGGCGGTTACGTCGACATGGTCGGCATGACCCGTGCGCACATCGCCGACCCGCACCTGATCGCCAAGATCAAGATGGGCCAGATCGACCAGATCAAACAATGCGTGGGTGCCAACTACTGCATCGACCGTCAGTACCAGGGTCTGGACGTGCTGTGCATCCAGAACGCCGCGACCTCCCGTGAATACATGGGCGTACCGCACATCATCGAGAAATCGACCGGTGTGAAACGCAAAGTCGTGGTGGTCGGTGCTGGCCCTGCGGGGATGGAAGCGGCACGTGTAGCCGCCGAACGTGGCCACGACGTGACCCTGTTCGAGAAGAAAGAATTCATCGGCGGACAGATCACTACCGCCTCGAAAGCCCCGCAACGGGACCAGATCGCCGGTATCACCCGTTGGTTCCAGCTGGAACTGGCGCGTTTGAAGGTCGACCTGCGCCTGGGCGTGGCCGCCGACGCGGCGACCATTCTCGACCTGCGTCCGGACATCGTGGTGCTCGCCGTTGGCGGTCATCCGTTCCTGGAGCAGAACGAACACTGGGGCGCGGCTGAAGGCCTGGTGGTCAGCAGTTGGGACGTGCTCGACGGCAAGGTTGCGCCGGGCAAGAACGTGCTGGTCTACGACACCATTTGCGAGTTCACCGGGATGTCGGTTGCCGACTACCTCGCCGACAAGGGCAGCCAGGTCGAGATCGTCACCGACGACATCAAGCCGGGCGTGGCCATCGGCGGCACGTCGTTCCCGACGTACTACCGCAGCATGTACCCGAAAGAAGTGATCATGACCGGCGACATGATGCTCGATAAGGTCTACCGCGAAGGCGACAAGCTGGTGGCGGTACTGGAAAACGAATACACCGGCGCCAAAGAGGAGCGGGTGGTCGACCAGGTCGTGGTCGAGAACGGCGTGCGGCCGGACGAAGAAATCTACTACGCGCTGAAGGAAGGCTCGCGCAACAAAGGCCAGATGGATATCGAAGCCTTGTTCGCGATCAAGCCTCAGCCATCGTTGAGCCAGTCGGGTGACGGCTACTTGCTGTTCCGCATCGGTGACTGCGTGGCCCAGCGCAACACGCACGCGGCGATCTACGACGCGTTGCGGTTGTGCAAGGATTTCTAACGGATTTACCACCATCACCTGTGGCGAGGGAGCTTGCTCCCGCTGGGCTGCGAAGCAGCCCCAAAACCTGCAGTCGAGGTGTATCAGGTGTACACCTGAGACTGTTTTGGGAGCGCTTCGCACTCCAGCGGGAGCAAGCTCCCTCGCCACAAGTAGGTGCGTCGCTCTCATCGGCACGCACATGACCCCGAGGTCTTTGGGAGCTCCACCATGTTAAACACCCTTCTTCCCATCCTGCTGTTTGCTGCCCTGGGCCTGGCTGTCCTGGGCGCGTTGCGGCGGGTGGCCATGTGGCGCCGGGGCCGTGCGTCCAAGGTCGATCTGATCGGCGGCCTGCTGGCCATGCCCAAACGCTACATGGTCGATCTGCACCACGTGGTGGCGCGGGACAAATACATCGCCAACACCCACGTCGCCACGGCGGGTGGTGCGGTGGCGTCCATCGTGCTGGCGATCCTGGTTCACGGTTTTGGCCTGCATAACCGTTTCCTCGGTTATGCACTGTTGTTGATGACGGCAGTGATGTTCGTCGGGGCGATCTTTGTTTACCTGCGTCGGCGCAACCCGCCGGCGCGTTTATCCAAAGGTCCGTGGATGCGCTTGCCGAAAAGTTTGCTGGCATTCTCGGCGTCGTTCTTCCTGGTGACCCTGCCGGTGGCGGGCATCCTTCCGGAAAACTTCGGCGGTTGGCTGTTGGCGGCGATCCTCGGTGTCGGCGTGCTGTGGGGCGTGTCCGAGTTGTTCTTCGGCATGACCTGGGGCGGGCCGATGAAGCACGCCTTCGCCGGTGCCTTGCACCTGGCCTGGCACCGTCGCGCCGAACGTTTTGGTGGTGGTCGTTCTACAGGTCTTAAACCGCTTGACCTGAACGATCCGCAAGCCCCC
>NZ_JBFTLU010000509.1:0-5739 GCF_056396605.1 Pseudomonas sp. 05T35 | reverse complement strand
ACCCAAACCCCCAGGCTGAACGGAATCAGGCATAGCGCGCCCACCACCGCGCAATACGTCACAAAGGCGTTGCCAGCTATGGTTTTGGGCTTTGTCCGCAGAAAGGAACAATAGACAGCCCAACTAGCGGCCGAGGCCATGGTCCAGAAATCGCCTTTGTTGAAGCCCTCCAGAAAACTCAAATCGGAAAGGTGCCCCATGGTCACCAGCCAGAACACACCAACCGTACTGATGACCACGCCAAGCATATTCGACCTGGAGATGAAATCACCGAAAACGAAACGATTGAGGGCCAGTACCAGACACGGCGTAGCCGACAGGTAAATCGCTGCATTCAAAGAACTGGTGTATTGCAACCCTATATACAATGTCAGCGGAAATATAACCTGCCCACAGACCGCCAACATCACCAGGGTTAACCATGATTTGCGTGCAGCCGGCAAACTGGCGACCACAGACTTATAGTTAATCACCAGCAATAATGCACTGGTAATCAGCCATCGAAGTTGCGACAGCAGCACAGGATCAACATCCACCACCATCAATTTTCCGACGACATAATTACCGCCCCAGAACACGGCAGCGAGTGAAAGTAGTAAGTACGGCATTGGAACCCTCGTTAGATCTTCTTCATTAACATGAAAGAGGCGCCGTCGAACTCGACTTCCCCCAGCAGATGGAACGCGTCTTGATACACAGACAATTGCGCCTGCAACACATCTGTGATGGGCACCAACATAAGTGCCTCTGTCGCCAACACCCGGGCCAGCTCATTGACAAAGACTCGACAAGGCTCGGCGTCGACAGGCGAACTGTTTGCGACAATGAGTGAATAACCCAATCGACGGCGATAGTGAAAATCGCCGGCCGAGGCAAACGGCAACCTCGAAAAATCCAGGTCGGCGCGCAGTCTGAGCTGCTTGTGGCCGTGGTCCTGCGCCCACTGCAAGTGGTGGGCAAACTGCTGCCGGGTAGTGGAGATGACATCGAGACTGTGCCGGGCGAATGCTTGAAGCTGGGCGTTATCGGTCGGCGCAATCAGCAACACGGACTTCTTGCCCGGCGTGTCCAGATACTCCGCCAGGGAGGCTGGCAATAGCGATGTCTCACGCTTCGGGGTATCACGGTAGATCATCAACCAGTCCGAATTGATTGCGGCCCAATCGCTGACTTGCAGCGTCTGCTCGATCGACGGCTGATACGTCTCCATGAGGTGAGCCTTGAACGGCAGGTATTGCAGGACTTTCCCCTGATCGCCAACGATGGAATAGTCGCCGACCCAGGTATTGAGAAAGGAGCGGATGCCGACGATGCTAGCMTTGCCCAGATAATCCGCGTTCCAGCCGACGATCGCTTCACGCCCGACCCATGCGTAATCGCACAACCTCACGGGTGGCAGGCGCGTCATCGCAACGGTCCGCGAACCGATGGAGAGCCGGCCATAAGGATCATGGTCCTGACGAAGCAACTGACTGCCCGGCGACAGCCAGACACCGTCGCCAATATCCACATCGCCACCGGCGTTGACTGCGGCATTACGACCAAAACGCACATACTGGCCAATCTTGATCGAAGGCAACTCATCCGCCGAGTGATCGAGTTGATGATCCGCATGGGGATGGCTGAAATACGCACCGTTTTCAAAGTGAGTGGGCGAAATAAGGTGCTCCCCGACTTGCTCCTTGACAATCAATGGCGAGCCACTGGTATTGATCGAAAAGTGCTCCTTTGACAAGCCGAAGTCATCGGTGAGTACTTGCAAGCGCTCACTAAACGTAACACCAAACTTAATCTCGTCACGGTGACAACTTATCGTTTGAGAAGCCTTTCTGAGTTGAYGCAGCGTGTTGACATAACGGGGAACCGGCTGATAAACATCGTCAAAACTCAACGCCCGCTCCAAGGCGCCCAACGTTTGGACCTCACTGTCCAGTTCAATAGGGTTAACACTAACCGACGCATCCATATACTGCTTTATCATGTAGGCTCTTTATTATCTTGATGAGTACTAACCGGGCATACACCGCAACAGTGAACACCGCACGCAACAAGATCGTATGTCGGATAAAAACGGATGAATAACGAGTTTTATATCTGGCACCCATCGATAAATACGAATAGGCAGTAGAAGGGCAGAGTTCAGTACTCTGCCCTATAGAGGCCTCAGGGCTGGCCTCGGCCCGCGAGGTAACACGACCAATCGACGATTATTGAAAGACCAGCGCGACCGGCACATCCACATCCCACAACACGCCCGGATCCTCCACCGCCACCTCAACCACTTTCRCCGAGGCAAACAGCGGCTTGGCCCCGCGGTCGCCGGACAACGCCATCAACGCCGCCCCCAGCGAACGCCCAAACCCCACCGGATGCCCAAACTCGCCACCCTGCACGGGAACGCTGATGGTATCGACCGCTATCCCCTCAACAATCCGCTCGATACTCGACGGCAAGATAAACGGCATATCCCCCAACACCACCAGCCAGCCATCCAGCGCCGGGCACGCAGCGACCGCCGCCGCAATACTGTCGCCCATGCCCGCCGACGCCAATACCAGCACTTGGCAACCATAAGCCCGGGCCAGCCGTGCAACCTCTGGACGATCCGGCGTCGTCACCAACAACCGGGTGCCCACGCCCATCGGCAGATTGCGCAGTACCTGTTCGATCACCGGTCGCACACTGCCGTCGCGCCCTTCGCACATCGCCAGCAACTTGTCCTGATCGGCACCTGCCACTAGTCGATAACGACTACCCACCCAGCACCGCGTTACCCAGGCCCATCACGCAGGCGCCTTCGAACTGCGAGCGAATCCGCTCCGGGTTGATCTGCGGGCCGCAATCGACCGCGATGTCGGCCTTGTGCACGATCAGCGTACCGTCATCCTTGACTTCAACCTCGATGACCGCCGCCACATAGGTGACGAAGCTGTAATGCACTGCCAGGCCCAAACCACGACCCTTGGGCAGTTTTCGCCCCCAGCCGGCACCCTTGGCCGCCGCTTCCAGAACGCCACGCAGGCGCGCCGTATCGATCGGATAACGCTCAGGGGATTCGCCGTAGTTCCACTCTTCGCTCAGGGTTCGCGGATCGATCTGACGGTCCGGTCCCAACAGCTTGATCTGGTACTTCAGCGGGTCTTGTCCGGCCTTGTGTGCCAACTCGTCGACAAAGCTCTGAATCGCGAAACCGTGAGGAATGTTCGACACCGAGCGATACCAACCGACTCGGGTATGGGCGGCCGCGTCAGGGTTTTCCAGGCGCACATTGGGAATCGCATAGGCCATGTTGGTAAAGCCCATGCCCAGCTCGAAGGCCGCCTCGTGATTCATACCTGGCGCGAACAACGCGGTGATGCTGGGCGCCACCGTGCGGTGCAACCAGCCGGACGGAATGCCGTCCTTGTTCAGGCTGGCCTTGAGGTATTCCGCCGAGACGGTATGGAAGTACGAGCAGTGGATGTCGTCTTCACGGGTCCATTGCACGCGCACAGCCTTGCCGGGAAACTCCTTGGCCAGGATCGCTGCTTCCAGAATGAAGTCCGGCTTTGACTTGCGGCCGAAACCACCGCCCAACAAGGTGACATTGACCGTGACCTTGTCGAATGGAACGCCCAAACGCTCGGCAATACGCTCGCGGGTCACTTGCGGGGCCTGACTCGGCGCCCAGGCTTCGCAATGGCCATCCTTGAAGCGCGCAACGGCAACCATCGGCTCCATCGGCGACTGCGCCAGATGCGGCAAGTAGTAAGCCGCTTCCAGACTGCTGTCGGCGCTGTTCATGGCCTCTTCGATATTGCCGGTGCTGCGCACCACTTTGCCCGGCTTCAGGGCTGCGGCTTCCAGCTCCTTGCGATAGGCAATCGAGTCGTAACCGGCATTGGCACCGTCATCCCACTCGATCTTCAACGCCTCACGCCCCTTGATCGCCGCCCAGGTATTGCTGGCAACCACCGCCACCCCACCCAACGGCTGGAATTCCGAAGGCAATGGGCGGCTTTCAATCTGGATGACCTTGACTACTCCAGGGACTTTCAACGCCGCGCTGGCATCGAAAGACTTGACCTTGCCGCCATAGACCGCCGGCCGCGCCACGGTGGCGAAGAGCATACCGTCAAAGTGCACGTCGGCACCGTAGACCGCACGACCATTGACGATGTCCGCACCGTCAATCGCCCGGGTCGACTCTTTGCCGATGTAGCGAAACTCCGAAGGCTGCTTGAGCCGCAGGCTTTCACGAGCCGGCACGGCCTGCGCCCCCGCAGCAACGGCGAGCGCACCGTAGCCGAGTTCACGCCCGGAGGGCTGGTGGATAACTTTGTGTAACTGCGCGCGGCATTCGCCAATCGGGACTTTCCACTGATCAGCCGCCGCTTGTTCCAGCATGGTCCGCGCAGCAGCACCGCAACGGCGCATCGGCTCGTACCAATGGCGCATGCTGCGCGAACCGTCGGTGTCCTGGTTGCCGAAGCTCACCTCATCACCCGGCGCCTGCCGGACTTTGACCATTGCCCAATCGGCGTCCAGCTCATCGGCGACCACCATGCTCAAGCTGGTGCGCACACCCTGGCCCATTTCCGAACGGTTGCAGACCACCGTCACGCTGCCGTCGGCGGCAATGCTCACGTAGACCTTGGGATCATCGATCCAGCCGTTGGGCATACCGGCGGCACCGAATTTCTTCTCTTCGGCGAACGCGTCCTGCCAGCCCCAACTGGCGGCGAGCACCAGCGCACCGGTCGCACTCACACCTTTGAGAAAACCACGACGGCTGAGATTACTCAACGCGAAATCATTCGGTAGCTGGCTCATGCCTTGCGCTCCTGCAGATGAGTGGAGGCCTGGCGGATAGCGCTCTTGATGCGGTTGTACGTGCCGCAGCGACAGATATTGCCGACCATCGCCTGTTCGATCTGTTCATCGCTGGGATTGGGGTTGGTCTTGAGCAACGCCGTGGCCGACATGATCTGTCCGCCCTGGCAAAAGCCGCACTGGGCGACTGCCGTGTCGAGCCAGGCTTGCTGGACGACCTGGCCAACCGGATCGCTGTGCAAGTTGTCGATGGTGCTGACATCCTGCCCGATCACCGAACCGATAGGCGTGATGCAACTGCGCGCCGGGGCGCCGTCGATATGAATCGTGCAGGCGCCACACAGGCCCATGCCACAACCGAATTTGGTGCCGCTGTAACCGGCCACATCACGGATTGCCCAGAGCAGCGGCATGTCCTCGGTGACGTCGAGTTGATGATCTTGACCATTGAGCTTCAGGGTAATCATGGGCACGCCCGCATATAGGTAGAGTTATGGAGCAAATGATTGCATCGTTAGCAGGCTAAGTTAACTCAGCATTAACAAAAAAGCCCTGCAACCAAGGAAGGTGTGCAGGGCTCTGGATTCAGCGATCAAGCGTAGCTCAATACTGATTCGGCTCCATCTCCAGTTCGACATTGAAGCGCTCGGCGATGTCTCTCTGGATCCGCTGTGCCAGGTTAAGCAGCTCAAGCCCGGTAGCCGTGCCGTAGTTGACCAGCACCAGCGACTGCAAACGATGCACGCCGGCGTCGCCGTCACGAAAACCTTTCCAGCCCGCCTGCTCGATCAACCAGCCAGCCGCCAATTTCACCCGGCCATCCGCTTGTGGATAACCGACCAGGCCCGGATGCTCAAGGCGAATTTGTGCCGCCAGAGCTGCCGATACCAGCGGGTTCTTGAAAAAGCTGCCGGCATTACCGAGCAC
>NZ_JBFTLU010000508.1:0-5173 GCF_056396605.1 Pseudomonas sp. 05T35 | reverse complement strand
GTCCTGGGGGGCGTTTGCCGGGATGATCACGGCACTGTTGATCCTGTCTTTCTATAGTGTGGTGGGCGGCTGGTCGCTGGATTACATCATCGACATGGGCCGCGGTGACTTCCAGGGCGTGACGGCCGATCAGGTTGGCGCCTATTTTGGTGGGGTGATCGCCGACCCTTGGCGTCTGACGTTGTGGCACACCCTCTTCATGTTGCTGTCGGCGTTCGTTATCGCCAAAGGCGTCGTCGCGGGGCTTGAGCGCAGCCTGCGGATCATGATGCCGTTGCTGTTCGTGATGCTGGTGATTCTGTTGGGCTATAGCCTGACCACCGGGCACTTCATGGAAGGCGTGCATTTCATGTTCGACTTCAACCCGGACAAGTTGCTGGACGGCTTGCTGCCGGCCATGGGGCATGCGTTTTTTTCCCTGAGCGTCGGTGTGGGTTCGATCATGATCTACGGTGCTTATATGCCTAAGCATTCGTCGATTTCCGGGACCATCGTCGGCGTTGCGTTACTGGACACCTTTGTTTCGCTGCTGGCCGGCCTGGCGCTGTTTCCGATTGTGTTTGCTGCCGGTTTGAACCCAAGCGAAGGGCCGGGATTGATGTTTGTCAGTCTGCCATTTGCCTTTGGTAACGTCGCATTCGGCCAGTTGATGGGTGTGGTGTTTTTCGTGCTGGTGGCGATTGCGGCCTGGAGTTCGGCGATTTCCTTGTTGGAGCCGATGGTGGCCTACCTGGTTGAGCGGACCAACATCCGTCGTGGCTGGGTGACGTTCTGGCTGGCATTCAGTTGCTGGTTTGTTGGTTTGGGAACGGTGTTTTCCTTCAATATATGGAAGCAGGCCAAGTTTTTCGTGAATGATGGCGGTGCGTTTCACCTCTACCAGTGGGGAGCGCAAAATGGTCTGGATTTCTTTGGCGTGATCGATTTCTTCACCTCGCGGATCATGTTGCCGCTCGGTGGTTTGTGCTTTGTGGTGTTTGCAGGTTGGGTGATGGGCCGTGAAGCGGTGCGCGACGAACTGTCGATGCGCAGCCCGGTGTTGTTTGCCCTGACATTGTTCTTGATGCGCTATGTGGCGCCAATCGGCATTCTTGTAGTGTTTGCCGCCCAGCTGTGGAAGTGACGCTGACATGACGACACATATTCAACGTTCGGCTCTATTGCCGTATCCGGCGCAAGCGCTCTATGACCTGGTCAATGACGTGGCGCGCTATCCGGAATTTTTGCCTTGGTGTTCCGAGGCGCAAGTGCTGGAAAGCTCTGCCGTGCACATGCGTGCAAGCGTAGGTGTGGCCAAGGGCGGGTTAAGCCAGCACTTTGTGACGCGCAATACACTGGTAGCCGGGTCTTCGATCGAGATGCACCTCGAAGAGGGGCCGTTCAATCAGTTGCATGGTGTTTGGGTGTTCAAGGCATTGGGCGAGAAAGCCTGCAAGATCAGCCTGGACCTGTCGTTCGATTATGCCGGGCCGATTGTTCGGGCGACCCTGGGGCCGTTGTTCAATCAGGCGGCGAACACGCTGGTGGACGCGTTCTGTCAGCGCGCCAAGCAGTTGCATGGTTAAGCCGGTGATTGACGTCGAGGTGGTGTATGCCGCCGTCGACCGCCAGGTGTTGCTCAAGGTAGTGGTGCCCGTGGGCACTACTATACGAGCGGYACTGGCTGAATCAGGCATCGCCGAGCAATTCCCCGAACTGGACCTGGCGACGTGCCCCGTGGGGATTTTCGGCAAGGTGATTGTCGACCCTGAGAATCGTCAGGTTCAGGCGGGTGACCGCATCGAGATTTATCGAGCGTTGCTGGCGGATCCAAAAGAGGTTCGTCGGTTACGTGCGGCCAAGGCTGCGGCGCAGGCCAAGGCTCGGGATCAGTAGATTTCCCAAATGACAGGCAACAAAAAGCCCGGCGTGCCGGGCTTTTTGTTGTGTCGCAATTTATTGCGGTGAAGTGTCCAGCGGTGTTGGCGTCGGGACCGGAACGGTTTCGACGTTGTCGACGTCCTTCTGGATCTGGTCCAGCAGCGACCCCGGTTTTACCGGTTTCTCTGGTTTCGGCTTCTCGGCGTTTTCAGCTGGGGCGGCGACGGTGGTGCCGCTGTTCTTGCCGAGAATCGCTTCGTCACGGCTCACACCAGGCATGAAATCGCCCGACAGGCTGACAAGCTGGTCGTTAGGGTTGAAGATAACGCTGATGCGTTCCTGTTGGCGTTCACCGCCGCCTGGCTGCAGGCTATACAAGTAATCCCAGCGATCGGCATGGAACGTGTCGGTCAGCAGAGGGTTGCCCATGATAAACCGTACTTGCCGACGGGTCATTCCCGGGCGTAACTGGTCTATCATGTCCTGCGTGACGACATTGCCCTGCTGGATGTCGATTTTGTAAACCCCGGGGAATGAACAACCGGCGAGTGCGAGCAGTCCCACAAAGGTGAAACTGGTTAGCAAGAGCTTGGTGTTTTGCATCGGTGGGCGACTTCCACTATCTTGGCTGGGACAACGTAAACGCCGATCATACCCGCATTAAGAGTAGCTGCGAAGCAGCATCGCGAGAAAGCTGACCATGGTTGAAAATAGCGAACTACGCAAAGCCGGCCTCAAAGTGACCCTGCCACGGGTCAAAATTCTGCAAATGCTCGATTCCGCCGAGCAACGTCACATGAGTGCTGAAGATGTTTACAAGGCGCTGATGGAAGCTGGCGAGGATGTCGGTCTGGCCACGGTTTACCGTGTACTGACCCAATTCGAAGCGGCTGGTCTGGTGGTCCGTCACAATTTCGATGGCGGCCACGCGGTTTTCGAGCTGGCTGACGGCGGTCACCGGCCAGGGACTCCTTGGTCAGGTCGATCCCTCCCAGCATTCGCGCCACTTCTTCAATTCGTTCATTTTTGCTCAGCTTGGACACGGCAGTGTGCGTGGCATCGTCACCGCGCACCTTGTGGACAAATAAATGCTGATGGCCCTGGGAGGCTACTTGCGGCAAGTGAGTGACGGTCAGCACCTGTCCGCGCTCCCCGAGTCGGCGCAAGAGCTGGCCGACAATTTCTGCCGTTGGCCCGCCAATGCCGACGTCCACTTCGTCAAACACCAGTGTTGGCACTCGCGAGGTTTGTGCGGTGATCACCTGGATGGCCAGGCTGATTCGTGACAGCTCACCACCCGATGCGACTTTGGCCAAGGCCTTGAGCGGTTGCCCCGGGTTGGCGCTGACCAGTAGTTCCACCTGTTCAAGGCCGTTAGGCAGCAGTTCGGTGCTGGTGTTGGGGCGTAGTTCAATAGTGAAGCGGCCGCCAGGCATGCCCAGGCGTTGAATTTCCTGTTCGACGGCATTGGCCAGGCTGGTCGAGGCCTGATGACGCAGATCGCTCAGCTCCCGGGCTTTTTCCTGGTAGTGCCGGGCGAATGCACCCAGCTCTTCGCTCAGTCGTTCGATGGATTCGTCGTTGGCATTCAGTGTTTCGATTTCGTCCAGCAGCCTTTGCTGAAGTTCTGCGACTTCGGTGGGCTGAATCCGGTGTTTGCGCGCCAGGGTGTAGATCGAATCCAGGCGTTCTTCGAGTTGCTGGAGGCGTGCCGGATCGGCATCGAAATGGTCGAGGAAGCGGTTCAGTTCGCCAACGGCTTCTTCTACCTGAATCTGTGCGCTGGTCAGCAGGTTGGTTGCTTCACCCAGGGCACCGACCGAATTGTTCACGCTCGACAGGCGATTGAGGCTGGCTGTCAGGGCGTTCAGTACATTGCCGGAATCGCTTTCGCTACACTGCTCAACCACTTGTCGGCAAATCCCCAGCAGGGTTTCGGCGTTGGTCAGGTTTTTGTGTTCCTGCTCCAGCTGCTCCAGCTCACTCTCGCCGAGACCGAGGTTTTCCAGTTCTTCGAGTTGATAGCTGAGCAATTGGTGGCGAGCACGCTGCTCGTCGCCGGAGTTGGAGAGGCGCTCCAGCTCCTGGCGAGTCTGGCGCCAGCGCTGGGCGGCCAGTTGTACCTGGCGGGCGAGATCCGTGGCGCCGGCGTATTCGTCGAGCAGCCGGCGGTGCGTGTCGGTTTTCAGTAACGATTGGTGTTCATGCTGGCTGTGGATATCGATCAGCAGTTCGCCGAGGGCTTTAAGGTCGCCAAGCGGGCAGGGGCTGCCATTGATGTAGCCGCGCGAGCGGCCTTCGGCGGTAATCACCCTGCGCAGGATGCACGGGCCGTCGGTATCGAGATCGCGTTCGGCCAGCCAGGCACTGGCTTCCGGGATATCAGCGAGATCGAACGTGGCCAGGATGTCGGCCTTCTCGGCGCCTGGGCGAACCACGCCGCTGTCGGCGCGATCACCAAGGGTCAGGCCCAGGGCGTCGAGCATGATCGACTTGCCGGCGCCGGTTTCTCCTGTGATCACGCTCATCCCGCGATCGAGTTCCAGATCGAGATGTTCAACGATGGCGTAGTTATGTACGGACAGGTGCACCAGCATAGAGGCCGCTCCCAGGCTTTAGGTCTGGTTATTTATACAGTGTTTTGTTTCTGGCTGACAACTGGATACGCAAAATCCAGGCGCCAATCAGGCTCCCGAAGCATCGGGTGAAGACCTGGTGGCTCGTGTACAAGTGCTCGAAGAGCAACTGGCTGGCGCGCAGGATCAGTCTTTGCGTGTTGCTGCCGATCTGCAGAACGTCCGCCGTCGCGCCGAGCAGGATGTAGAAAAAGCTCACAAATTCGCGTTGGAGAAGTTCGCCAACGACCTGCTGCYGATCGTCGACAGCCTGGAGCGTGGTCTTGAGCTGTCCAACCCGGACGACGAAAGCATTCGTCCTATGCGTGAAGGCATCCAGCTGACCCTGAAAATGTTCCAGGACACCCTGAAGCGTTATCAGCTGGAAGCGATCGACCCTGAGGGTGAGCCGTTCAACGCTGCGCACCATCAGGCGATGGCCATGCAGGAAAGTGCCGACGTCGAGCCTAACAGCGTGCTCAAGGTGTTCCAGAAGGGTTACATGCTCAACGGTCGCCTGCTGCGCCCGGCCATGGTCGTGGTCAGCAAGGCTCCGGCGCCGGTTTCGCCTTCGATTGACGAGCAGGCTTGAAATTCGCCGTAAGGCCCCCATTTAGAAGTCAAGCGTTTAAGTGCTACCGCGGTTAGCCACCACTGCTGCGGCAACCAAATCCAAAGTTTCGGGAGAGTGAACATGG
>NZ_JBFTLU010000507.1:0-3094 GCF_056396605.1 Pseudomonas sp. 05T35 | reverse complement strand
TGCCAGTACCGCGCAGAAAAACCGCGCTCTGCTGGCTGCCGCCGACGCTTTGGATAACGCTCGCGCCGAGTTGACCGCCGCCAATGAGCTGGATCTGGCCGCAGGCCGGGCCAATGGGCTTGAGCCGGCCATGCTCGAACGTCTGGCCCTGACCCCCGCACGCATCGACGGCATGATCGTCGGCTTGCGTCAGGTGGCGGCGCTGCCCGATCCGGTTGGCGCGATCCGCGACATGAGTTACCGGCCGTCGGGTATTCAGGTCGGCAAGATGCGCGTGCCCCTGGGTGTGGTCGGGATCATCTATGAGTCGCGGCCAAACGTGACCATCGATGCCGCGAGCCTGTGCCTGAAGTCGGGTAACGCAACCATCCTGCGCGGTGGTTCCGAGGCCATTCATTCCAATCGTGCGATTGCCGCCTGCATTCAGCGCGGTCTGGCGGAAGCCGGCTTGCCGGCGGCCGTGGTGCAAGTGGTCGAAACCACCGACCGTGCTGCCGTCGGTGCGTTGATCACCATGCCCGAGTACGTCGACGTGATCGTACCGCGCGGCGGCAAGGGCCTGATCGAACGGGTCAGTCGCGACGCTCGCGTGCCGGTGATCAAGCACCTGGACGGTATCTGCCATGTGTATGTCAGTGCCCACGCCGATTTGCCGAAAGCCCAGCGCATTGCGTTCAACGCCAAGACTTACCGTTACGGCATCTGCGGCGCGATGGAAACCCTGTTGGTCGATCAAGCGGTCGCCAAGCAATTCCTGCCAGCGATGGCTGAACAGTTCCGCGAAAAAGGCGTCGAACTGCGCGGTTGCGAACGCACCCGGGCGATCATCGACGTCGTGGCTGCGACTGAAGAAGACTGGAGCACCGAATACCTGGCGCCGATCCTGTCGATCCTGGTGGTCGATGGCCTGGACCAGGCGATCGAGCACATCAACCATTACGGCTCGCACCACACCGACTCGATCGTCAGCGAACACCAGGGCGAAGCCCGGCGTTTCGTGGCTGAAGTCGATTCGGCCTCGGTGATGATCAACACCCCGACGTGCTTTGCCGATGGCTTCGAATACGGATTGGGTGCCGAGATTGGCATTTCTACTGATAAGCTGCACGCCCGCGGCCCGGTGGGCCTCGAAGGTCTGACCTGCGAGAAGTACATCGTGGTCGGTGATGGCCAGTTGCGCGGCCAGGAGCCGGTCTGACTTGGGCGATCTTGGCCAGAGCGCCGCTGTGACCACCAGCGAAACCGGCCCCCGGCGCATTGGCGTCCTGGGCGGGACCTTCGATCCGGTGCACATCGGCCATTTGCGCAGCGCACTGGAAGTCGCTGAAGCGCTGGCCCTCGATGAGTTGCGCCTGACGCCCAGCGCCAGGCCGCCGCATCGGGATACGCCGCAGGTTTCGGCGCAGGACCGTCTGGCGATGGTCGAGCGCGCGGTGGCCGGTATGGCACCGTTGGTGGTGGATGACCGCGAACTCAAGCGCGACAAGCCGTCCTACACCATCGACACCCTGGAACTGATGCGCGCAGAACTCGCCGCTGATGACCAGTTGTTTCTACTTTTGGGCTGGGACGCATTTTGCGGCCTGCCCACTTGGCACCGCTGGGAAGAGTTGCTCCAGCATTGCCACATCCTGGTGCTGCAACGCCCGGATGCCGACAGCGAACCGCCGGATGCCTTGCGCAACCTGCTGGCAGCGCGCTCGGTGAGCGACCCGCTGGCCCTCAAAGGGTCGAGCGGACAGATTGCATTCGTCTGGCAGACGCCGCTCGCGGTATCCGCCACCCAGATCCGTCAACTGCTGGCCAGCGGTAAGTCGGTACGTTTCCTGGTGCCCGACGCGGTCCTGGCCTATATCGATGCGCACGGACTTTACCGTGCGTCGAACTGAAAAAGGCGCGCTTCAAGGCACGTGAACGCGTGTATCRAAGCGCCCGAACATACGAGCAAAACGAGTTTTATATGACTGACAAAGACGTAAACAAAGTAAAGCGCAAGGGCACATTCAAGAGCGCCCCGCTGCCAGTAGAAGCTCATACCGGTGTCGTACTTGCCGGTGAAGAGCTGGTCAAGGTTGCCGTCGCGGCCCTGGAAGACGTCAAGGCCCAGGACATTCAGGTGATCGACGTTCGTGACAAGCAGAGCATCACTGACTTCATGATCATCGCCACCGGTACTTCCAACCGTCAGATCGGCGCGATGCTGGATAAGGTCCGCGAGGCGGTCAAGGCCCAGGGCGTCAAGCCGCTGGGTGAAGAAGGCAAGGGCGACAGCGACTGGGTGCTGCTGGATATGGACGACGTCATCGTGCACATGATGACCGCCTCGGCTCGCCAGTTCTATGACCTGGAGCGCCTGTGGGCCGGTGCCGAGCAAAGCCGTTCGGCCAGCGCCGCGCATCACAGCCCGGAAAACCCTCATGAGCATTTCACCAAGCTCAACAAAGACCAGCAATAAGGGTTCGCTGTGCGACTGCGTCTGATCGCCGTCGGTTCACGCATGCCCAAGTGGGTGGAAGAAGGCTGGCATGAATATGCCAAGCGTCTTCCTTCCGAGCTGGCGCTGGAACTGGTGGAAATACCGCTCAACACCCGTGGCAAGAACGCTGACGTGGCGCGCTTCATTCGCCAGGAAGGCGAAGCCATGCTGGCCAAGGTCGGCCCGAACGAGCGCATCGTCACCCTCGAAGTTCACGGCAAGCCCTGGAGCACCGAGCAACTGGCGGTCGAACTGGACCGCTGGCGGCTGGACTCGCGTACGGTGAACTTCATGGTCGGCGGCCCCGAAGGGCTGGCGCCGGAAGTCTGCGCGCGGGCTGATCAGCGCTGGTCGCTGTCGCCCCTGACCTTGCCGCACCCACTGGTGCGGATTCTGATCGGTGAACAGTTGTATCGCGCCTGGACAGTGCTGTCCGGGCACCCTTACCACAAGTAGTTCAGCGCCCCCATGCCTCRGCCGATCCGCATCAAGGACCACGAGAAAGACGCCCGTCTGGTGCGCGGCCGGGTCGTGTTCGGGGCAATTGCGGTGGTCACGCTGATCGGCGTGCTGATTGCGCGGCTGTATTTCCTGCAAGTGATTCAGTACGAGTACCAC
>NZ_JBFTLU010000506.1:0-5934 GCF_056396605.1 Pseudomonas sp. 05T35 | reverse complement strand
GATACAAGGCCGAAATGAGAAAGCCCCGACTGGTTCGGGGCTTTTTTTCGCCCCATGAAAAAAACGATATTTGATCAGCAGCGCCCTTCACGAGTGTCGGACGTCTCTCCAAGGAAAAGGAGATCCGGCTGATTTCCATCGACTACTCAACTGGCTGAAATATCGATTGATGCCTAGAGAGATGGTCGAATGAATGTGCAGGGAGTGAAGGAAACTCCAGACCAGGAAAACTGGAAGGACCTTGGCTTACCTGATATTCGAGATATTACGGTGTCCCTTGCGGTTCGCTCAGTGCAGGAACTACCTGGCGCTATCGATTTCGATACTGCTCTGGAGCAGGTAGCGTTGAGTTTTGGATTGCAGGAAGGGGTTGACGCTGTGTTGATCGAAACGCCGTATGTTCCGGTGACGGTTCGGCGTCAGTATCTTTCACACATTGTAGAAAAACGCCCAAACGCTCGAGAACGTTTCACCGGATTTGCTGTGGACACGATGCGRAGTCCATTGGAAATTTGGCGGGTTTCCTACAACGACGGGTCTTATCGTCTCGCATTCATTGGCGCATACGACACAAAGTACCAGATGTTGGTGGTGATCCATGTTGAGCATGGACATGTCCTTTGGAACTTCATGAACTGCGATAAAAAGGCGTTGAACAAGCATCGACATGGGGAGCTGGTTTATCAGCGATACCTATTCCCCAAACAAAAAAAAGCAGCCTGATTAGGCTGCTTTTCTTGATGAGGTTGCTTGATATTGTGCTCCCTCAAGCAGGGGAGGAGAGGTCTCACCCGAGCGCTGATTTTCAGGCCATCAACGGGGTTCCTAACGCCGACTATCGCCACCTGAAGGCAGTCGGTTTCGCGCTCTCGGGTCGATTTTCTGCCACAGATGACGCATGTGTCAACCTGAAGGCGAGCCATGCGTCGGTGGTCATCAGAACCAGGAAACGGTATCCGATGTTTAACGATGAGATCCTTACAATGGAGTCTTGATGACAACCACTGGCGTGCGTACGCCCATCCGCTACGTCTGGAGCGCCAGCAGCCGTGAGATCTCGTTCGTGTTTGAAGTCAGCGAGGTCTGAGACGCACGCACGAAAAGCCCCGAATGATTCGGGTTTTTTTCTTGCGTGCGGATCAGGTTCGGGTCACGACGTTACTGGCTGCGGTTATTACCCGGCGCGCCCAGCACTTTCACCACGTC
Organism: Pseudomonas sp. 05T35; assembly: GCF_056396605.1. Classification (NCBI taxonomy): domain Bacteria; kingdom Pseudomonadati; phylum Pseudomonadota; class Gammaproteobacteria; order Pseudomonadales; family Pseudomonadaceae; genus Pseudomonas; species Pseudomonas sp. 05T35. The sequence continues at coordinate 4,728 of NZ_JBFTLU010000506.1, read as the reverse complement.
ATCGATCACCGCCTTACTCATCTCCTGCAAATAGTGCGATGCCCAGGCATAGCGGTCCGTATTGCGCTCCATCGCCGCGTCTTCGGCCAGCAGTTTGGAAAGGTGGAGCAAGTCGGAAACGTGGGAGAGGGCTTCGCGGATCGGGACGCCACTGTTGACGCGGAAGAGGGGTTGGTCGGAATGGATGGAGAAGGGCGTGAGGCCGATGGTTTTGAGGTCTTGGGGGTTAGTCATTGGACACCTCCGAGATGTGGGGAGGCAAAGTGGGACCTTGAAGGTCGCCTGGCGCAGAATTTGGACGGACTGATCTTGTACATGGTCTAGCTCCTATTGTTGAGGAACTGCCACGAACCGTCGCCAAACGATTATGGGTGGCAGCTGTACGCAGGTTGGCGAACCGGGACAATAGGAACCCGGCAGACCCGAAAGTCTCCCGCGCACAGCCGCCATAACAGAAAAGTACGAGCGAAAAAAAACGCCAGCAATCGTAATGGTGGCGCCTGTGCGCCTATTGTAAATCGGGTCGCCAAACCCGTTCGCTGAATTTGCAGCGATGACGGGAGCCTAGCGTGCGGGCTGATAGTCTGCAAGCGTGGCGAAGTACTGGCCGAGGCTCGAGTGGACCTGCATCTGCGCGGCACAATCGCCTGATTCGTTACTCCAGGCGCCATTGCTGTTGACGTTTCCAATCACTTTGAAAACCCATGAGTCTCAAGTTTGCCGGCCCCTGCTGATCCATTATTTCGGCAAGACGAGGCTTCCACTGGCTGTCTGGGCTGATCAAGTCGGTTAGATAGGCCAGCATCGTCAAAACGATAAATAGCCGTTGTTTGGGCTGAGGTTGGTTGGCAGGCGCATTGAGGATGACCCATTCTTTGGGCAGGGAGGGCCGAATCGAGAGTTCTCGGTTCCATAACCGTGAATGGTGGGCGCAACAGTTTCGAATGAACGTCAGGGTGTGCAGCCAGGAGGCCAATACATCGAAGGGCAGATCAAATCTGGCGGCAATAGCTTTCTTATCGGCACTTTTGCCTATGGCATTGAAGAGGGTCGAGACCGTCCCAAGGCTGAGCTCTTCCAGGACCGCCCAAGCTGGCGGTAGCTCAGGATGAGCATAAGTCGCCCCGTAGTATCGGAAATAGTTATCACGCTTGCGGTTTTCGATCCGCTGTTGCTGGAGCCCATCGATCTGCCGACCTTTCGCAATGCGATCAATTTCACGTCCGAGTTTGTTGCGCTCCTTATTCAGTTGATCCCGCAGGGGGCGTAATAGCTCGGGATGCGAGTATGACGAGGAGAAGACTGATGCATCAGCTATCCAGTCAGGCCCGTATTTTGGGCACATGTGATTACTAATAGTTGCTCGCACGGCGACTTCGACACGCTCGATGGCATCCATGGTAATGCGCCGCAATGAGCCATCGAAGCGGTAGATGTCTACGACTGCTTTAAGGGTGCTACCGGGCTTGAAGGTGTGTTCGGAGCCCGGCTCTTGGAACGGGCGCATGTAGGGGCTCAGGCGAAACAGCGTGACTACTTCGAGGAAGCGCATGGCTCGGTCGTCGTTAGCGACGTGCAAGCCTCGTTGCTTTAGCAGTTCCAATTGCTGTTCTACGCTGAGGGCCGGCTTGTCAAAGGGCCTCATGTAGTTTTCTCCAGGCAAAAAAAACCCGCACGATTTGAGCTTGCTGACGGGGTCAACCTAGGCTTGGCGGGTGTGTTGGGGTGCATTATAGGTTGGYGGAGAGGGCCGTCAACGTTGTGCTGATGTGGAATTGTAACGGGTGGGTGTAGTGGTCAATGGTTTAGACATACCAAAGTCCCGCCCATATTAATTACATCACGTCACTAATGATGTGCTTGGACCCATCTTTATCCCACCAAGACAACGCCATACAGTCATCCCCACCGCCTACCCATCATCCCGAAGGGCAGGTCACTGGAGAGTCGTCATGCCTTTCGTCAGCGTACGCATTACCCGCGATGGCGTTACCTCGGAGCAGAAAGCTCAGGTGATCGCCGAAATCACTGAAACCCTGGAGCGGGTCCTCAACAAACGCCCGGACCTGACCCACATCGTGATCGAAGAAGTCGACACCGATAACTGGGGCTATGCCGGGATCACCACCACCCAGTACCGAAAACAACTGGCAGAGGGGCAGTCATGAGTCAGCCCGTCACCATCGATTTCATCTCCGATGTGGTGTGCCCGTGGTGCGCCTTGGGTGTGACGGCGCTGGAGCGGGCTATCGAGAACCTGGCCGGTGAAGTGTCGGTCAAGCTGACCTTCAAACCCTTCGAGTTGAACCCGGACATGCMGGCTGAAGGCGAAAACGCGGTCCAGCACTTGATGCGCAAATACGGGCGCAGCGCCGAGGACATCGCGGCCGGCAAAGCGATGCAGATCGCCCGTGGTCAAGCCATCGGTTTCACGTTCGATCTGGAGAAGCGCAGCCACTTCTACAACACCTTCGATGCTCACCGTCTGTTGTTCTGGGCATTGCAGGAAGGGCGGCAGATCGAACTGAAGAAAGGCTTGCTGCGCGCTTACTTCAGCGACGGCCAGAACCCGAGCGATCGCGAGACGCTGGTCCGCCTGGCGGCTGAAGCAGGTCTGGATGCGGCGCGTGCGCGTGAGGTGCTGGCGTCTGGAGCGTTTGCCACGGAGGTGCGTGAGCTGGAAGCGTTTTACCGAGATCACGGCATCAACTCGGTACCGGCCATGATCCTCAACGGTCGTCACCTGGTGTCCGGTTCGCAATCGGTCGAGTACTACGAACAGATGCTGAAGCAAATGGCGCAGGCCCCCGCTGAAGCCTGATTGATCACGTTTAAAACTCCATTATTTTGTAGAGGTTCATCATGAGCAATTCGAAAAAAGTCATTGTTATTACCGGCGCATCCCAAGGTCTCGGCGCAGGCATGGTCAAGGCCTTCCGTGATCTCGATTACCGGGTGGTTGCCACTTCGCGTTCGATCAAACCGTCCACCGACCCGGACATCCTCAGCGTGGCGGGCGACATCGGCGACCCGGCGATTGCCGAGCGGGTGATTCGTGAAGCGATCGCACGTTTTGGCCGTATCGACACTCTGGTCAACAATGCCGGGATCTTCGTCGCCAAGCCGTTCACCGCCTATACCCACGAAGACTACGCCGCGGTACTGTCGGTGAACCTGAATGGCTTCTTCTACATCACCCAACTCGCCATCGCCGAGATGGAAAAACAAGGCCGCGGCCACGTCGTCAACATCACCACCAGCCTGACAGACCACGCGGTCGACGGCGTGCCGTCGGGCTGCGGGGGTTTTGTTTGATAACTCCAAGCATTTAGTGGTCCGTCATTGCGCCAAAAAAGTCTAAATCCATCCTGTTGTTTCTACGATATTTAAGGATTCGTTGCTGGAGTTGTCCTGCTGCCGGCTCTGGCATGGCCGCCAGCGAACTAAACTAAGTTGTACCTCTGGTGCAGATGTCTCCAGAGAGGTAAGGAGGTGCCAAATGGCCATTCGTGATACCTATCGGGAAATTGAGCAGACCCTGGGTCAGGTACCGGAGTGGATCAAGCAGATGCCGGAAGGTGCAGCGAACGGATTCTGGGGCGTAGCCCGGGATTTCTGGCTGGCAGAAACCAGGATTCCTAACAAGTACAAGGAGTTGATCGGTCTGGCAGTGTCCGGGGCGACTCGTTGTAAGTATTGCGCCCTGTTCCATACCGAAGCCGCGCGCTTGTTTGGCGCGACTGACGAGGAAATTTCCGAAGCCAGCTTTATGGGGTCGCTGACCATGATGGGCAGCACCTTTATTAACGCCCAGCAGATCGACTACGAGCAGTTCCGGCAGGAAACGCTGAGTATCGTCCGGTATGTCAAAGAACACTCGCAACCCAAAGCCGCATAAGCCGTTGCGGGAACCCGCCCTTCGCCAATTGACGGAGGATAAGTTGATTGCAATCACCGGCGATGGTCCGAGGACCACCGCCCGGTGGCAAGCGGCAGTGATGCGAGCCATCAGCGAACTCATGCAATACAGCGACAGCGCCCGCGAAGAAAACCAGGACTTGCGTATTCCCTTCGCCAAAGCACTGCATGACCTCTATGCGGGACAGAAGAGCGACGCCGAATTGACGGAAATGGTGTTGCTGATGCTGGAGGTGGAAACCGCGCCTTTTCTTGGCAAGGGGGTCTAGGCGGGAGCGGCATCTGGGAACAATGATCTTTGAGGAGCGATGGGGGGCAGATCACTACAAACCGCCGTTATCCAGCCTTAAGCCAAAGGTGGCTTAACACTCCCAAGAAGTCGGTCGGTCTCTTTCTTGACCACGGCATAGCACTCACAACAAAGTTCCTCGAGCTTCGGCCGGTCCAGCACCGTGATGTGCCCTCGGCTGTACTCAATCACACCGAGCTTCTGTAATTTCCCAGCAGCGTCAGTGACGCCTTCTCGACGTACGCCAAGCATGTTGGCGATAAGCTCTTGGGTCATTGTCAGCTGATTGCTCGGCAAGCGGTCCAGAGACAGCAGAAGCCAACGACATAGCTGCTGGTCGATCGAGTGATGGCGGTTGCAGACCGCCGTTTGTGCCATTTGAGTGATCAGCGCCTGGGTGTAGCGCAGCAGCAGCTTCATCAGGTCTCCATGACGATTGAGCTCACTTTTCAGTTGCTGCCTCTTCAATCGGTATGCGTGGCCAGCGCTCTGCACAATGGCCCGGCTCGGTGTGCTGTCGC
>NZ_JBFTLU010000505.1:0-3833 GCF_056396605.1 Pseudomonas sp. 05T35 | reverse complement strand
GGTTTCCACTGTGGTTTCCACGGTATTGCAGTGGTTTCCACTGGCAACCTGCCCAGTTGCGGAAGAATCAATGCCACGGCGCGACGGGCTTGCCGCCCCATTTGCGAAACCCCTCATGCAACAGGCTCAGACTGCGCCAGCAACGAGTGTTGAATTCTACACACCGTGTAGATCCCAACACGCCGGCGCTGGCAATTACTTTGACCACGCTTTGACGGAATGTGAGACAGGTATGAGACGAATCCCGCGCCTGGTCGACGTCTGAGGCTTTTCTCCATGCGGCGGCCGTCAAACAAGCAGGCTTGGTCGTCTCATACCCCTGACAGACCCCAGACGGATTCTGGACAGGCTCTGGACGGCCAGCGCGGCGGTAAGGTAATCCGACTCCGCCCAGGAGCCACGGACAGCATGGACGGAGGCAGATCGGTCAGCAGACTGGACAGCTATCACGTCCAGAAAATGGGAGCGTCCACGACGGTGATTTGTGAGGATGGTGAGCCACGGAGACATCAAGGAAAGCGAACCCGAAATCCTTGACGGAGCCTTGACGAAATCTTTGACAGGTTTAGACGGTTTTCTCCGGCGCCACCACTGGTTGGCGCGCTAAAAGCCCCACGCAGGGCGACGCTTTGCGAGCATTCGCGCAGTTTGGCCAGCACCATCCCGTCAAAAATCCTGCAGGGTGTCGTCAAGGTAAATGCTCGATCAATCGACAGCGCCACGCTGACGGGATGGGGTGGTGAAATACAAGGTCGACTAAATCCTTAGCGCGCCAAGCAATACTAGACAGGCTCTAGACAGATTTTCGCCGACAGACCACGCTCAAATTGCGCGCAGCCCAAGCAATACGCCGCCGCCAGAGTAAACGGTTGTGTGCTGGCGCTTGATGCTCGTCAAGTATTTACCGGGAAGCCAACTAGCATGAAGCGTGAAGCTCCGGTTCAGGCCCTTCTATGGCGTACCGAAGGTCATCACACTGCGATTATTTATCACGCTGATGCTAGGGAGCGACTGTATCGTTCCACGAGTGGTCGACATAGCGCTATCTCAGCAGGAACAACCGCTGCCAGGTGAAAAAATAGCTTATCTGATTGGATGAGGCCGCCAAACAATTTGTCTCACGCCCCATCGGCTTCACTTTAGGAGGTCGAGGCCGCATGAGGCGAAAGCGATCGCCGTGCTATTATCGCCGCCCACCACGGCTGGGGTAACGGTGCTAGGTAAACAAGCACGTGCCTTTCACAGCTGCTATATATAGTGCACGAGTTCTGTACACGATCCTTTGAGGTTCCATGGCAGCCAACATCAAGCCCCTTGGCGGTAAACACGCGATCAGCAACGTATTGTTTCTGTTCGAGTTCTCTGCACCTCTACCGCCACATGCTTTTGGCGGTTTGTTGGAAGGCACGCCGTTGCACGATCAGCTGGTAGCGGATTTGCCCAGGGTGTCCAAGCATCAGCAGTTGCTGATGAATTTCCCACAGAACCCTGAGAACCAATTCTTTACGAATCCATTCACGCAGCCTATCAGTCCGCCTGGCCTCATCAGCGGGATCGCGTTTGACAGAGTCAAACCCAATGGGGAACCTGCGCTTTCAGTCAACATCCAAGCAAACATGTTGATGATCATCTGCGGTGAGTACGAGCGTTGGGCTGGGCTATGGACGGAGGTGAAGAAATACCTGTCCATTTTGGCTCCCTGGCTCGGTGCGGCAAAATTCTCGGCGCTGTCGCTGCAATACACCGACGCGTTCAAAGTGAATTTTCCACGAGGCGAATCTGCGCCGCTGACTGAACTATTTGATTCATCTACAAATTTTCTGCCACCAACCTTTACGTCTCTGAAAGATGCTTTCCATTCTCATCATGGATATTTTAGCCAGCCTAACTTTGGTTTAGGTGGAAAGCTTCTGACAAACGTGAACGTAAACGTCACTGAAACCGCTTCAGTTTTTGACGTGCAGATCACCACCGCACACAAGTATCAGTTGTCGCAAATGTTTAGCCCTGTAACGGATGATGGTTTGCTCAATCCTCAGATGAACGACGTATTCCAATATCTGCACGACGAGAATAAAGTGGTTGTGGGGAATATGCTGACGGAGCAGGTTAAAGAGATGATCTCTTTTAACTCGCATAGCGCGAACCACCCCGAATAAGGAGAGCCTCAATGGCAGTTGCAATGGATACGCAGACCACCATTAATGACCAGCCCATGCCGTATGTGGTGCAGATCACTTCAACACAGAATGCGCCTAGGACCGTGATTCCATTAGGGCTCATCGGTTTTTTCGCTCAGCTTCCTCCCACTCATGCTAATAGCAGGGATGTAGGTATGAGTAGGCTTTATGCGAAACTTAATACCTACAGGCACGCCGGTTATGACTGGGATGGCTACGGTGGCGAACCAGCCACCTATGCGTCTTGGAGTAATACTTTGGAGTTTTTGCACGTTCTCCCTATTCGCTTTGAAGCGCCTGTGCCTATGCTTGCGGGGGATGGTGAAATTTCTCTGTTTTGGAAGGATGCTGATCGCTACATAGAGATTTCCTTTCCAGGAGACGGTACCTTTCACTACATCTTCAACGCGCCTGGTGTACGGTTCGCGAGCGCTGATTTAGCGCTAAACGAGGCCGTCTTGCATTCCGGGTTCCTGGCTCACCTAGATCTGGTTTAGCTGATATATGTCGTGTCAGGCATTATTTGATGGGCTGCCTAGCGGAAGGGGTGAGGTATCGGCCCGGGCCAAGCTTATAGATGACTCTTTCCCAGAAGCTGTTTGCGAGTTTGAGTCAGTAAGCCGGTTTTCTCCTGGCGTGGTAGTCAACCAAGAGTTTCTCCATAGATTTGTATTTTCTCCTTTGCATATGCATGACGGCGAGGTCTTGCCCGCTCTGTTCAATGACGCCAAGGACAAAGGACTATCCTGCGAGCGTCAGTGACGTTTTCGAAATTGCCGGGCGTTCGAACTCTGAAAAAAAGCAGGCGCGTAAAGACATTGCGGACGCATTCAGCAAAGTGCCTGTAAACGGATAATCTACAGACCTCGTCTGTTCGTCTCCCCCTCCAGATTCTTCGCATCCTCACCCTCTCCCTGCCTACGCCGTCTTCACTCCCGCAGTCACGAATAGCCAGTTCTCAATTTCAGCACCCTACGGTGCCCAGCTCCGTGCTGTGAGGCAGCTGCTTTAGAATCTCCCGTAATGGGTCACCAGCATCGTGTAGAGACCAATTCGCTGGCAAGGTCCGGGGATGATTGGCAACAGCAAAAGTGCATTATGACCTCAATGAGTGCTCACTCCCCCGATACAGGGTGGTGCTGGCGCGATTCTCCGACAGAAACGCCTCAGTGCGGTGTGAATGCCACATGGCCCCACCGCCGCAGAGCTCGACAATGCGGAAGTACCACTTGTCGGGATTTCGACAGAGGAAATCTGCATTGTTTCGATGGTCGCGGGCAGTGGTTAAAACAGAGCCGCATTTCAAAAAGAGAGTAGATTTGTGAGTAGATCTATTAGCCGAAACCAGTCACACCCTTTCAGAATAAGCCCTGCAGACAACTATTCGATTCCGTCTCTGGCACCACATTCAGCTTTCATGTGGTGTCAGCATCACGTGAAAGCCCAACAAAAAACCCGCCTCGTGCGGGTTTTTTGTTGTCTGCGTTTTTTGATTGACCTGCAATCCCTGGGGTCAGCTTGCATCAGCCCAATGGATGTTCAGCGTACGAACTCCACCACCGCTGAGGTCAACCGCGTAACGTAATTCGCGGCCATTACGCTCCGTCACGACGACGTACTTACCAGCGGGCAAACGAGTCAACACTATCGGAC
>NZ_JBFTLU010000504.1:0-3121 GCF_056396605.1 Pseudomonas sp. 05T35 | reverse complement strand
GTTCGAGCGTTTCAAGTGCCTGGCTGATGCGCTTTTTGGTGGCATCGATGGCCTGTTGCGCTTGCTGATTGTCTTTGTCGATCAGCAGATCCCGGGTGTTCCTGGCGTTGTCCCGTACCCCTGTGGCAATGGCCATGATCGGATCGATTTTCGGCCAGTCCTGTTTGACGATCACCATTGCCTGATCCTTCAGCGTTGCCAGATCGTGCAACGCATAGAACGCCAGGCCTGTCAGCACCAACGGCGCGATTGCAAAGCCGATGACGATACGTTGAGCCGTGCTTAACTTGGCCAAATCAAATGCTCCCTGATTAGTACCTGCCCGACGGGCAGCACATTTGAAACTTCATGTCCGCGTAAACCCTGATTCCACCTCACTCCTGGTCGTTTCAATGTCCGCGAATGTAATGTTCCAGTTGCCGTATCAAGTCGGCCTGCTCGGCGATGGCTTCTTTGACCAGATCACCAATCGACAACAGGCCAATCAACTGGTCGCCTTCCACCACCGGTAAATGGCGCAAATGACTGTCGGTCATGACCTCCATGCAACGCTCGATGCTCTGCTGACTGTCTGCCGTCACCACGGGCGCGCTCATGATGTCCCTGACCGGCGTACCGACCGAAGAGCGCCCCTGCAGAACGACCTTGCGTGCATAGTCGCGTTCGCTGATGACGCCGACTACCTGCCCCTCCTCTATGACGGGTAGCGCACCGACGTTCTTTTCGGCCATCAGCTTCAGCGCTTCAAGGACCATCTGGTCTGGCGCGATGCTATGTACGTGCTGGTTTTGCACGACCTTCAGCTTCAGCAATTGTGCGGCTGTTTTCATACGGACCTCCGACGTCAATCACGCTTAAAAAAGCAAAAAAAAAAACGCCTGAAACCTTTCGGTTCCAGGCGCCTTTGCCTGTTCTTACTGCGGTGTTAAAACCAGACATCCATGCCCGATGTACCGACGTTGCCCATGACCTGTTCGGCCAATCGATCGTCGTTGATCGAGGGGGCTGTCCACTGGAGTCCGTTCCAGATGAACCTGATACGAGCCTTGCAGCCTTTGTGCCAGTCGGCAGCAGGACGCTTCATCCTGTGTGCGAACCCAGGCTCCTGAGCGATAGAGGGAGGCGAAAGCTCATTGCACTGTCTCCCGCTGGTGCAAATCGTTACGCATAGCGCTTTATAAAAGTGCATCCAGGCGGCCGACTCAGGTCCGCCGGGCGGTATGGCAAGTTCTGAGCACTGCCTTACACTGCGATACACCCACTGTTCAACGGATCGATAGGTCCCACGGCAATCCATGGCATCACCTCATGATCCGGGTGAAACCAACATGAAAACGGTCACCGCCCTTTTCACCTGTCTGCTTGCTGCCAGCGTGTGCGCGGCGACAAGCACCTGTGCGAACGCTGCCCCTCCATCGCCAATCTTCAAGACCAGTTTCGACTGCGCCCAGGCAAAGGCGTCCATTGAAAAGCTGATCTGTCGCGATCCACAACTGGCGCAGATGGACATCGAACTGACGCGTCTTTATCGCCTGGCGCTCACGGATGAACATTCAGCACCGCCTCCAGACAAAGTCATGATCGATCAGCAGTTCTGGATCGAGGCCCGTAATCAATGTGCCTCCGCGCCCGCGCCCAAGGCGTGCACGATCCGGAGTTATGCCGAACGCGCGCACCAGTTGCGCCAAGGCTCGGCAATTGTGAGAACCAAGGATCCAGACCGGCTCACCGAGGGTCCCCTGGCTTTTCGTTGTACAGGGTTTGACGCACTGATTACCGCCACCTTCTTCAGCACGCAACCGGGTGTCGTGTACCTGAAATGGGCGAATACTTCGATCACCCTGAGCCAGGTGCCGAGTGATTCGGGAACCCAATACACGGGTAAGGATTACCAGGGGAATTACAGCTTCTGGCAAAACGACAACGTGATCCTTTTCCAAAAGCCGCGCTCAGCGGAAATGAGTTGTACGGCCGAGCCGGCCGGCTGATTGCTCTGGCGCAACGGTCATTCAGTTTCCGTTTGGAGACCAGCAGGCGAGGATACAGCACCCTCGCCACTCACCTGTCYCTCAAAAAACAGCGATATGCGAGTCCGTTCGCGGCTCGGTTCCGCCACACAACACGCCCGTTTCAGGATCGCGCAGGATGATCTGCCCACGCCCATAACGGGTCAGGTCGCAGGCCACTTGCACTTGATGCCCGCGGCGGGCCAGGGCTGCGGCCATGTCCCGCGAAGCATCCTGCTCGATGCCGACCTGCAGCCCGCCCAGCCACTGCCAACGCGGTGCATCCAGCGCCGCTTGCGGGTTGAGGCCAAAATCCACCAGGTTCATGACCATCTGCACATGCCCTTGGGGCTGCATGTAGCCACCCATCACGCCAAAGGGGCCCATCGCCATACCGTCCTTGCTGAGAAAGCCCGGGATTATGGTGTGGAAGGTCTTTTTGCCGGGTGCCAGGCAGTTCGAGTGCGCCGGATCAAGGCTGAACTCTTCACCGCGGTTTTGCAGGGCTATGCCGCTGTCAGGCAGTACCACGCCGGAGCCAAAACCGTGGTAGTTGCTTTGGATAAACGAAACCATGTTGCCTTCGGCGTCGGCGGTGGCCAGGTACACCGTGCCGCTGGCGGTTGGATCACCCGGTTGTGGGGCCAGCGCTTGCTCACCGATCTGTGCCCGACGATGGGCAACATAGTTTTCGCTGAGTAAATCCTCCACCGCGACCCGCATGTGCTGCGGGTCAGTGATGTAATGCAGGCCGTCGCTGTAAGCGAGTTTCATGGCCTCAAGCTGACGGTGCCAGGTCTGCTGACTGTCGCGGTGATCGAAGTCGAAACCCTCGATAATCTTCAAGGCCATCAATGCCACGAGGCCCTGGCCGCTCGGCGGAATCTCCCAGACGTCATAGCCTCGATAATTGACCTTGATCGGCTCGACCCATTGGGCGCGATAACCCTGCAGATCACTAGCGCGCAGATACCCGCCGGTCGCCCTGGAATGGGCGTCCAACCGTTGCGCCAGTGCCCCACGATAAAAGCTTTCGCAACCTGTAGCCGCGAGTTCTGTCAGGGTCTGCGCCTGAGCCGGGTTGAGAAACATCTCGCCAGCGCGGGGTGCCCGGC
>NZ_JBFTLU010000503.1:0-3129 GCF_056396605.1 Pseudomonas sp. 05T35 | reverse complement strand
CCACTGGACATGTAACAAGATATTTACATCTTTTTTTTACACAAATAATCCCCTAAGCCCTTAAATAACCACACTTTTTTAAAGGTCGCATCTTGTATTCCACTACTTCAGCGAGAGCTTGGCGCTATTGAAATGCCCTCGCTCGCATCACCGTAAATTCGAAAATGCCTGACCTCTCCGGCATCCATGGTCGTTACCACCTCGCGTAAGGAAATGCCTAACGAACACAGGCCGTTACCCTTCAGGTCTTCTCCTGCGCCGACAAAGACTTCCCCGGGCTTGGTGAAAAATCTTGCTCCTTCGCCGGGCCCCACTCTCGCAACAAAATCACCGTTCACGTAAACACCGATGTAGCAGGCCGAACCTAGCAAGCCACCATCACGCGTCACAAAAATAGTCCCGCTATCTCCCCCGATGGGTTGCTGAAATGCAAAAACCCGATCACCTGGAACCTGAGCGGCTTTTTCCGCTGGAACTGGAGAAGTCATGCACCCTGAAATGAATAAAAAGGCTGCAACCCCTATCAAAATCCGCATGTTGAGCCCTCGTAAATCCAGGCCAAGGCTTTATCACCAGCGAGTGAACAGAACAGGTCCCGGGATCGGGATCCCATGGCTGAATGCATGACAAAGAGTATAGATGTCAGGGATGAGGACCTGACCGACTGCCGTGGCTGGCCAGGAATATTTCTACGCCGTTTATCGCCCGCTCGAGCCGCTCAACATCCATTGCATGAACGCCCCGGAAGACAATGGAACAGAGAAGAAATATCCCTGTCCGACCTCATAACCTTGCGATCTGAGAATGTCACGCTGGGCAGCGTGCTCAATGCCTTCCGCGACAACATGCAAGGAAAGCCCCTTACCAATACCGATGACAGACTCGCTTAATGCGCGGCAGGAGGCATCGTGCTCCAGGTCATCAACAAAACTCTTGTCCAGTTTCAGTTCGCTGATCGGCAACCGCCGCAAGTACCCCAGGCTGGAATAACCCGTGCCAAAGTCATCGATCGCCAGACGTACACCCAAGGCATGCAGATCCTGGATGGCTTGCTCTGAACCAGGGCTGTTGCAAAGCAATACACCTTCCGTCACCTCCACGCACAAATCGGCGGGCTGCAATTTACATCGACGCAATTGCTCGTCGATCAGCCCCACCAGATTCAGATTGTGAAAGTTGATCGGTGACAGATTGATCGACATGGATGGGACCACGAATCCTTGTCGGCGCCACTGCGCCAATTGCCCGCAGGCCTCTTGCAACACCCATTGGCTCAACTCATTGATTAACCCGCACTCCTCGGCCAAGGGTATGAATCGCATTGGCGAGATACTGCCCAGTGTTGGGTGTTCCCAGCGTGCCAGCGCCTCTACGCCGACAAGACGCCCGTTCCTCAAATCGACTTGCGGCTGATAAACCAGGTGAAGAGCGTTGTCAGCCAGGGTCACACGCAACGCCGTCTCAAGTATCAAACGTTCCTGAGCGATCTTGTTCATCTCTTCGAGAAAAAAACTGAAGCTGCCACGGCCGGTACGTTTAGCCTGGTACATCGCAATATCGGCACAATGCAGCAGGCTTTCCATATCCTGCCCGTCAACTGGAAACATGCTTATACCGATACTGGCCGACAGGACCACGGAGGTGCCGGCTATATTGGCCGCAGTACTCAGGGTCATCTTCAGCCGCTCGAGAAAGGTCGTGACCTGCGTGGCATTCATCCTTGGAAGTACCAGAACGAACTCATCGCCGGATAACCGCCCGACAATGTCCGACTCCCGGAGCACACTGCGTAACCGTTGCGCCATGACTTGCAACAACTCGTCGCCCGAAGCATGCCCCAGCGCATCATTGACCTGCTTGAAGCGGTCCAGGTCGACAAACAGCACCGCCAACCCGGCCTGCTCTTGAGCAACTTCGGCTATGGCCCGGTCCGCCTGTGCAAGCAAAAAACTGCGATTGGGCAAGCCGGTCAATGCATCATAAAACGCCATTTTTCGAATGGACTCACGCGCCTCTTCCCGCTCGAGCGCCAACATGCACAGGTGCGTTCCCGCCGTCACCAGGTGAGCATGCAAGGTATCGGGACCGCGACATTCCCTGAAATAGAGTGCAAAGGTGGCAGCGATCCGCCCTGCGCCGTTGCGCACAGGAATAGACCAGCACGCTCGCAAACCCGACTTTTCGGCCAGAGACTTGTAATCCGCCCAGAGCGGATCGTGGATGATATCCGTCACCAGAACCGGTTCGCCCCTGTAGGCCGCTGTCCCGCAAGACCCGGCAACAGGACCTATCGGTAATCCCTCGATCGCTCTGGAGTAATCGGTCGGCAAACCAGGACTGGCCAACGGGTGCAGAAAACCCTCCGGGTCCACGCTCAGGATCGAAACAATGACTTCGGGTGCGATGCGTTCGATCTCCTGACACATCAGGGTCAATACGCTTTCCAAAGACTGCTCTTTCAAAAGAGCCCCTATCACCTTGTCCTGTAACACCTCGTGCAGCTTGGACCGGGTTATGTCGGTCAGCACGATGACGATGTTATCGACCTTCCCTTGAGCATCGAACACGGGGGTCGACGAGATATGCACCCACAACCGTTGACCATTACGCTTGCTGATCAGTGCGCTGGCCTCACTGGGCTCACCACGCAGGACTCTTTCGAGCACCGCTTGCGCACGCGTTTCGGCCTGAATATCGGAGACAAAGAACATCAGGGGCGACCGTCCGATGACCTCCTCACGGGAATACCCAAGCAATCGAATAAGCCCGTCATTGACATAGATAAGGCGTGCATCGGCGTCGACAATACAAGTGGCAGAGCTGGTGATATTGACCGACATCGACAGCAACCGGTGTTCGATATCTTTCAAGCGCGTCGGTGTCACATCCTTGACGAAGGCCGCATACAGGATTCGGCCCTGCAAGGTAATTTTCGAGATTGACATCGCGCCCCAGCGCTCCTCACCATCCTTGCGCGCGATATGGACATCCCGGCTAGCGCCTACGATCTTGTTGACCCCGGTCTCCCGGTTTGCGCCGACATAACCGTCATGGTGGGGGCGTATGGCGTGAGGAACCAATGTATTGACGTTGCTTCCCAGTATTTCTACACGGGAACACCCCCAAAAC
>NZ_JBFTLU010000502.1:0-3765 GCF_056396605.1 Pseudomonas sp. 05T35 | reverse complement strand
GAATCGCCGGCAGTATCAGCGTCGGCATGCACAAGCCTGCATCGCGCCGGGTGCGCATGTCGACGAACGCCGTTTCATCGATGCCGTCATGCACATGAATATTGCCTTTACGTTGCTCGCCAACGGTGGTCATGCACTGGGAAGTGCGGCCGGCTGGCGGGTAATCGTGGCAGACATAGAGACGGGTGTCGGCGGGGAAGGCCAGCAACCTGTGTATCGAGGCGAACAGTTGATTGGCGTTGCCGCCAGGGAAATCGCAGCGTGCGGTGCCGACGTCGGGCATGAACAGCGTGTCGCCCACCAGTATGAATTCATCGTCGATCAGGTAGGCCATGTCTGCCGGAGTGTGGCCGGGAACATGCAGCGCCTTGGCCTTGAGGTTGCCGATGGCAAACTCCTCGTCCGGCGCAAACAGGTGGTCGAACTGCGAACCATCGCTGCGAAACGCCGGCTCAAGGTTGAACAGACGCTTGAAGACGTCCTGCACCTGGCTGATGGCCTGGCCTATAGCAATCTTGCCGCCCAACTCGCGGCGCAGGTAAGGCGCGGCGGACAGGTGATCGGCATGGGCGTGGGTTTCCAGCAGCCATTGGGTTTGCAACCGGTGCTCGCGAACGAAAGCAATGACCCGGTCAGGCTGCCGTCGTGTTCATAGATCACATAGGTGTAGGTCGATGAGGCGTCATCAAAGAAGGCTTGGATCAATGCTGGCATGGCGGCGGGCCCTGGCTGGATGACCGAAAGACACAAAGGGTTGCAACACTTTATGTTTAAACATAATGTCTACAGCTTAAGTGACGACCAAGGTTATCTGCAAATGCAATCCAGTCTAAGTGAAGGTGAAGTGGCGCAATTGCGCGCCTCGGCCTCCAAGGCCTGCGCGCTGCTCAAGGCATTGGCCAATGAGGACCGCCTGCTGATCCTCTGCCAGTTGACCCAGGGCGAACGCAATGTCGGCGAATTGGAAACCATGACCGGCGTGCGTCAGCCGACGTTGTCCCAACAGTTGGGCATTCTGCGCGATGAAGGCCTGGTGGGCACCCGACGTGAAGGCAAGTACATTTTCTACGGTCTTGCCAGCCATGAAGTGATTCAGGTGATGAAAACACTCTCGGGCCTGTATTGCGGCGCGGTGCTAAAAAGCTGGGCGTGAGCCTTTTCGGGCAGCCCCCTTGTAGAGGCAATAACTTATGAAGGACCAACACTGGGGCCAGACCATCAGTGCCGACATCGTGGTGATAGGCGGCGGTACTGCCGGTATTGGCCTTGCCGCCAGCCTGCTCAAGCGCGATCCACACTTGAACATCACTGTCATCGAGCCCAGCGCCCAGCACTATTACCAGCCCGCCTGGACGTTGGTCGGCGGTGGCGCCCATGAGCTCAAGAACACCGTACGGCCAATGGCTGCGGTGATGCCGCGACAGGCCCAATGGGTGCAGGCTGCGGTCAGCAGCGTCGACCCCGAAAACCGTCTGCTGACGCTTGATGACGGGCGCAGCGTCTCTTATCAGAACCTGATCGTCTGCCCTGGCTTGCGACTGGCCTGGGAGAAAATCGAAGGTCTGCAAGAAGCCCTCGGGCAGCACGGTGTCACGTCCAACTACAGCTACCGGCATGCGGCCTACACCTGGCAACTGGTCAAAGGTCTGCGCGGCGGCAAGGCAATCTTTACCCAGCCGGCGGTCCCGATCAAATGCGCCGGGGCGCCGCAAAAGGYGTTGTACCTGTCGTGTGATCACTGGCTCCGACACGGTGTGCTGAAGAACCTCGACGTCGAGTTCAACCTCGCCGGGGCCGCGCTGTTCGGCGTGGCGACTTTCGTCCCGCCGTTGATGAAGTACATCGAGAAATACCGTGCCCGGCTGGCATTCAACTCCAACCTGGTGAAGGTCGACGGGCCGGCGCAAACCGCCTGGTTCGAGGTCAGGGACGCCGCCGGAACGGTCACGCTGCAAGCGAAAAAATTCGATCTGTTGCATGTGGTACCACCGCAGGTTTCGCCGGACTTCATCCACCAGAGTTCGCTTGCCGATGCCGCTGGCTGGTGCGAAGTGGACGTCCACAGTCTGCAGCATGTGCGTTATCTGGACGTGTTCGCCCTCGGCGATGTCTGCTCCACCAGCAACGCCAAGACCGCCGCTGCAGTACGCAAGCAAATCGTCGTGGTTGCGGAGAACTTGCTGGCCTTGCGCAAACAGCAACCCTTGCCACTGAAATACGACGGTTATGGCTCCTGCCCGCTGACGGTGGAGAAGGGCAAGGTGATACTCGCCGAGTTCGGCTATGCCGGTAAGCTGCTGCCGACATTTCCCCTCGAGCCGACCGTGGCGCGGCGTTCGGCATGGTTTCTCAAGGCGACGCTGCTGCCGTGGTTTTACTGGAACGGCATGCTTAAAGGTCGTGAGTGGCTGACTCGTGTGTCCAAGGTCGATTGAGAAAACCCTATGCTGCTGGCGACATTGTTTGGTGTGGTGATGGGCCTGATCCTTGGGCTGACCGGGGCCGGCGGAGGCATTCTTGCAGTGCCGGCCCTGGTGCTCGGGCTGGGCTGGAGCATGACCCAGGCGGCGCCGGTGGCGTTGTTTGCGGTGGGCAGCGCCGCGGCGGTCGGTGCCATCGACGGCTTGCGCCATGGGTTGGTGCGCTACCGTGCGGCGTTGTTGATCGCATTGCTGGGGGCGGTGTTCTCGCCGGTGGGCATCTACTTCGCCCATCAGTTGCCGGAAAAAGTCCTGATGATCCTGTTCAGTCTGCTGATGATCATGATCGCCTGGCGGATGCTGCGGCGAGAAAAGCCGCAAGCGGGGCCGAGCGATCACGGCCACGCCACCTGGGGCCAGAAAAACTGCATGCTCGATCAACAGACCGGGCGCTTTTCCTGGACCGCCAAATGCACCGCAACCCTG
Source organism: Pseudomonas sp. 05T35 (assembly GCF_056396605.1). Lineage (NCBI taxonomy): Bacteria > Pseudomonadati > Pseudomonadota > Gammaproteobacteria > Pseudomonadales > Pseudomonadaceae > Pseudomonas > Pseudomonas sp. 05T35. The sequence goes on along the minus strand of NZ_JBFTLU010000502.1, from coordinate 859 downwards.
GCTGCATTGGGGGCGGTGACTGGCGTGGTTTCAGGCTTGCTCGGGGTCGGTGGCGGTTTCCTGATCGTGCCGGCATTCAAGCAACTGACCGACGTACAGATGCGCGGCATCATCGCCACCTCGTTGATGGTGATCAGTTTGATCTCGGCAACCGGAGTGATCGGCGCCTTTCATGCCGGGGTGACTATTGACGCCCAGGGCGCGGCCTTTATCGCCGCCAGCATCGCCGGGATGGTCGTGGGGCGGCGACTGTGCGCCCGGGTTCCGGCCCGGGCACTTCAAGTGGGGTTTGCCAGCGTGTGCCTGATGGTAGCCGGCTACATGCTGCTCAAGGCTTGAAATCGGTGGTTGCAGTGTAGCGAACTGGCAAGAAGTCTCAGGCTCAGGTTTACTGCCTGCTATACCGATGACAAGGCCACGCAATGGATCACTACGCCCCGCGCAACTGGCAGCCTCACGAACGGCCAAGCTTGCCCGGTTCCCCCTCGACCCCTTTGCACTCCACGCCAAAGCGCTTGGCTTATGCATTGGTCGGGTTGCTGGTGGCATTGACCGGTGGTTTGGGCAACGCGTTGGTGGTCGCCAACCTGCCTTACCTGCAAGGCGCGCTGGGGGCGACGACCGCCGAGATGGCCTGGCTGCCGGCGGCGTATGTGATGACCAACGTCTCGATGAACCTGCTGCTGGTGAAGTTTCGTCAGCAGTTCGGCCTGCGGGCGTTCACTGAAGTATTCCTGGTGTTGTATGCGCTGGTGACCTTCGGCCATTTGTTCGTCAACGACCTGAGTTCGGCGATTGCGGTGCGCGCCGCCCACGGTATGGTCGGCGCGGCACTGAGTTCGTTGGGCCTGTATTACAT
>NZ_JBFTLU010000501.1:0-5514 GCF_056396605.1 Pseudomonas sp. 05T35 | reverse complement strand
GGCTCGACCTCGCAGTTCTGGCTCTCGTACCTGCTGAAAAAGAACGGCATGAAAATGAGCGACATCACCGTGCAGAACATGACCGCTGACGATGCCGCCACCGCGTTCATCGCCGGTCGTGTGCCGGCCGCCGTCACCTGGGAACCCCATCTGTCGATGGTCCGCGACAAGAAGCAAGGCAAAGTGCTGATCGACAGCAGCACCACTCCCGGCGTGATCGTCGACGTGGTCGCGCTCAACTGCAACGTCATCGAAAAACAGCCAGAAGACGTCAAAGCCCTGGTCGCCGGTTTGTACAAAGCGGTGAAATACACCCAGGAACATCCGGACGAGGCTTACGCAATCATGGCCAAAGGCGTCGGCGGTTACCTCGCCGATCCGAAGGAACTGGCCGCTGCGGCCAAAGGCGTGCGCTTCTACGATCAGGCCATGAGCGAAAAACTCCTCGGCTCGCCGGGCAAACCAGGTGACAGCGCGGCGCTGATCAAAATCGCCAATGAAACCGCCAGCGAGCTGCAAGGCAAACCCTACAACGTCAGCCACGACGAACTGGTCGACAACCGCTTCGTCAGCCCGCTGTAGGAGGTGGCCATGTTCAAGCGAAATTCATGGTTGAGCCGCTGCATCACGCCCAAGACCGGCTTGCCGGTCAAGGTGATCTGGAGCGCCAGCGGCCTGGCCTGGGTGCTGCTGGTCGGCCTCTGGGCCGGGTTGTCGTACGGCGGCGTGGTGCCGGGCATGTTCCTGCCGACACCCGGCGCGGTACTCGATGCCGCCGTGCGCCTGGCGCGCGACGGCACACTCGGGGTCCACGTTTGGGCGAGCCTGGAAGTGGTGATGGTCGGCTTCATCGTCTCGTCGCTGGTGGCGGTGCCGTTGGGGCTGCTGATGGGCAGCTTCCGCATCGTCCAGGCGTTCCTCGAACCGATGGTCAACTTCATCCGCTACCTGCCGGTGACCTCCTTTGTGCCGCTGTTCATCCTGTGGATCGGCATCGGTCTGGAGCAACGGGTCTCGGTGATCATCTTCGGGGTGTTCTTCCAGCAACTGGTGATGATTGCCGATGTCTCCAAAGGCATCTCCAAGGACCTGATCAACGCCTCGTACACCCTCGGTTCGACCCGCCGCGACGCGGTGCTGCATGTGATCGCCCCGGCCTCGTTGCCGGGTGTGCTCGACACCTTGCGCGTCACCATGGGCTGGGCCTGGACGTACCTGGTGGTCGCCGAACTGGTGGCTGCTTCCAGTGGCCTCGGCTACCTGAGCCTCAAAGCTATGCGCGGCTTTCAGGTGGATGTGATCTTTCTGGCGATCGCGATCATCGGCCTGCTGGGCCTGGTCACCGATCAACTGTTCCGTTTCCTTCGACTGAGGATCGCCGCATGGGCTCAGTAACTGCCRCCAATCATCGCTTCACCACACCCACTGCCGCCCCGGTGCACGCCGCGCCACGGCTGCAAGTGGACAAGGTCAGCCTGCGTTACCAGAAGCCTGACGGCGGGATTTTTACGGCGCTGGAAAAGGTCTCGTTCGAAGTGCCGGACCAGCAATTCGCGGTGCTGGTCGGGCCTTCGGGCTGTGGTAAATCCAGTCTGCTGTACCTGACAGCCGGCCTGGCCGAACCCACTGAAGGCGAGATCTACGTCGGCGGCCAGCACGTCGAGGGCCCCGGCGCGGATCGCGGAATGGTCTTCCAGAGCTACACGCTGTTCCCCTGGCTGACCGTGCGGCAAAACGTCGAGTTTGGCCTCAAGCGTCGTGGCATGCCGGCGGCCCAGCGTAAGGAAATTGTCGACTACTACGTCAACGAAGTCGGCCTGACCGGCTTCGCCGACAACTACGCCAAGCAACTCTCCGGCGGCATGATGCAGCGCGTGGCCATCGCCCGCGCCCTGGCCAACGACCCGCAAATCCTGCTGATGGACGAGCCCTTCGGCGCCCTCGACAGCCAGACCCRCCTGCAAATGCAACAACTGCTGCTGCGGGTCTGGGGCAACAGCAAGAAGACCGTGCTGTTCGTCACCCACGACATCGACGAAGCGATCCTGCTCGGCGACCGGGTCTATGTGATGGGCGCAAGACCTGGGCGGATCAAGCAGATTCTCGATGTGCCGATCGAGCGTCCGCGCACGCTGGACATGGTCATGGAGCGCTCGTTCATCGAGATGAAGCGCGAAATCTTCGGCTTGCTGCATGACGAGTTGGAGGAGGCGCATTAATCGGCTGCCCGCCAGGTGCGCGCATGGCGGGCCAGACTTCACCGTGTTGCGAGGGAGCTTGCGGCGGATATGAGATTCGGAGCAACACATGACCCGTAGCAGCTGCCGAGCCCGCGAGGCTGCGTTCGGCCGCGAAGCGGTCGTAAAATCAGGCAACGCGTGTCGTAAAATCAGGCAACGCGTTCTCTCAGGTAAACTGCGTATGCAGGATTTGCGAGGACTTCGTCCTCGAACGCAGCCTCGCGGGCTCGGCAGCTGCTACGGATCGCGTACTGGTTAGGGCAAGCCTCTCGCCTAAATACTGCTGATGGACGAACCCGGGAGTTGTTGCGGTGCCTGAACCGAAAAGTTCAGAGTAACCGTGAAGCGGTTCTTTTCGGGCGCGACCTCGATGTGCCAGCCCAGTTTTGCGCAGAGCTGGTGCATCAGTTCGAGTCCGAGGCCGTAACCGAAATCGGTAGATTCCTGATGCTGCGGGGTGTCGCGTATCCGGTTGACGATGCGCAGTTGCAGCTGTTCGAAGGTGATCTCGACACTGCCATCGTCAGCGTATTGCAGGGCGTTGCGCAGGAAGTTACCCACCACGATGCGGCACGCGGTCAGGGGCAGCCGGCAAGGTTCGTCGCTGATGCGCAGGATCAACTCGATATCGCGTTTGCCGATCAGGTAGCGATGTTCCTGGATCAGTTCATTGAGCAACTGGCGCATGTCGAGCGGTTCTTCGCGCAGCGCTTCCGGGCTCTCGCGGCTCATCCACAACAACGTCTCGGCAATCCGCTGCATGTTCAGCACCGAGCGCTCGATCCGCTGCAAGGGCGGGGGCAGTTCGCCGCCGGACTGCACGGCGAGCAATTCAACATTGGCCTTGAGCACCGCCAGCGGCGTACGCAGTTCATGGCTGGTGTAGCGCAGCAGACGCTCTTCACGCAGGCTCGCGGCTTTAACCTGTTGCACGCTGTGGGCCAGCGAATCGGCCAGCACATTGAACTCGCGAAAGATGAAATGCGGTCGGCCATTCGGCGCCGCACCGAGGCTTTCCAGGCGGGTCGACCATTGCGTCAGCCGACCGAGCGGCCGGACCACCCACCACACCAGCAGGGCGATGATGATCAGCGCGGGAATGAACACCGCCAGACCGATCATGCTGATCATCGCCAACTCGTGTTCCAGGTAGGCATCGGACAACGGCGTCTCAACCACGCCACCTGCTTCATGGTCGTGGTCGGTGTCGTACATATACAGCGTTTTACCGTCGTACAACGGGTGGATCAGGATGGCCGTGCCGTCATCCTCGTCGTCGGATTCCATGTCGCCGAAGAACTGCACGGCGCCGAAGACCAATGTCGGCGTGGTGTCGAGCAGGTCGCGGACGTTTTTCGGCAAGGCTTCCTTGCCGATCGCACTCTTGACGAAGTAGTTATCGGGCGGCGGGGTCGTCGGGTCCTGCCGGTAATGCCGGGCGAAGTATTGCGCCTCCTCTTCCATCATCGCGCTGGCGGTAAACAGGAACCCGCGCATGGTGTACACCGGCAGCAGCTGGTTATAGATGATCAGCACCACGGCAATGATCAACAGCAGACTGCCACTGATCACCCACTTCAGACTCAAGCCTTTGCGCATGTCGCCCCCAACTGAACGCCGATACCGGGCAATGTCTGGATCAACGCCACGTCGAAATCTTTGTCGACCGCCTTGCGCAGACGGTGCATGTGCACCTTGAGCGTGTTGCTGTCCGGCAATTCGTCACCCCAGATCGCCGCTTCAAGACGCTCGCGATTGACAGTKGCGGGGCTGGCGCGCATCAGACATTCGAGCAACGTCCAGCCGGTCGGTGACAGGTGCAGCTCCTGACCGTTGCGACTGACCTTGCGCGTTGAAAGATCCATGATCAGGTCCGCGACTTGCAGCCGGCTGGCCTGGCCACTGCGGCGCAGGCTCAGGGCACGAATCCGCGCAACCAGTTCCGGCAGCTCGAAAGGCTTGACCAGATAATCGTCGGCCCCGACCGAGAAACTGGCGAGTTTGTCGGCCAGGGCATCCAGCGAGGTGAGCATCAGGATCGGTGTCTGATTGCCCTGTTCGCGCAGCTTTTTACACACCTGCTGGCCGTCCAGACGCGGCAGCATGATATCGAGCAAGATCACGTCATAGTGCTGGGCAAGCGCCAGGTTCAAACCCCTTTGCCCGTCACTGGCGTGGTCGCAGACGATCCCGGTGATTTCCAGGTACTCGATGACAGTGTTCGCTAGGTCGATGTTGTCTTCGACCAACAACAGATGAATATGCACGCACAGACCTACGGTTTTTCACTAGTGGGGCAGAGGATAGCGGAGTTGCGATTCTTCGCGACAATGTTCACCTGACGTTAACCCGCGGCTCCTTATCGTGACGGCGTGTTTCAACAACAGGACCTCGACATGCAACCCGCAGGCTCGGAAAAGGAAAGCGACCACTACACCGCACAGTTTATTTTTTGCTTGCTGCTGGTGCTGGGCATCGCCATTGGCATGGCCATCTACATCTCCCAACTGAATACCTGGATCGACAAGAGAAGAGCCTATTCAACCCCCCACTCGTTTGAGTGCGGCAGAGGGCAGGGCGTCTTCATCATCGACCCCAGCGGCAAACGCCGTGATTGCTACTTTGTTGAAGAGACCGAGGACGCTGAAGATCAATAGCGGCAAATGCCGGTGGCATCAGCCCGCGAAATTCAATCGCAAGAAACGTAGTTCTTGCGTTTGAATCCGCAATTACTCTGAATACGTCCTCTGACACAGATGAACGATCGCCTTCAACGTCCAGCGACGTCTGAAGCCCTCGTCGGATCAAGGAGTCAACCATGTCGTACGTGTTCAAACTGATGAAATCCCCCGTCGGCACCCTCACCCTGGTCGCCAAAGGCAGCAAGCTCTGCGCGATCCTGTGGGAAAACGAAAAGCTCAATCGGGTTCGTCTCGGCCCGTTGCACGAAGATATCCACAGCCCCGCGTTGCTGGAGACTGAGCGTCAACTTAATCAGTACTTTGCGGGTGAGCGTGATTGCTTTGAGCTGGAGCTTGATTTTGCCGGGACGGAGTTTCAGCAAAAGGTTTGGCACGCGCTGCTGACGATACCGTTTGGGGAGACGCGGAGTTATAGCCAGATTGCCCAGCAGATTGGTAACCCGAAAGCGGTTCGGGCGGTGGGGGCGGCGAATGGGAAGAATCCGCTTTCGATTGTTGCGCCGTGCCATCGGGTGATTGGGGCTTCGGGGAGTTTGACCGGGTTTGCGGGTGGGTTGGGGGCGAAGCAGTTT